>CAZBCV010000069.1:0-14008 GCA_964490495.1 uncultured Aureispira sp.
CCAAAGTGCTTTTGTGACATACAGAAGATAAATTGGCGAAGCTTCTGATTTGCAGACCTTGTCAAGCCAAAGGCATGAAGTTTAGCTTCGGAATAGATTTTCTAATGCATAAACCGGGTTTAACTATAATTCCACGCAAGCAATAAATTTGTGGCGGGTAATAAGCTTACTCCAAATATTAATTGTCCGAATGAAAACCAATTGTATTTCCCTCAGTATCCATTACTACAGAACAAAACCCGTGTTCTCCAATAGGCAATTTATCTTGCAAAACTTTGCCTCCTGCTGTTTCTACTCTTGAAGTTTCAACAGCACAATCATCACAAGTGAAATACACTAAAGTTCCGCCAGCACCTGGTTTAGTATCTTTTGTCTTACATAATGCTCCACTTATGTTGTTTTCTCCCTGTGCCCACGGAAAACTCAACATTTCTAAATCGCCGAATTCACCAGGCGCCTGCATGGATACCATCTCGATTTGTAATACCGTTTCATAAAATTTTTGAGCTCTATTCATGTCCTCAACATAAATTTCTACCCAAGTGAAAGGATTTTTTTGATTTGTTGACATACTTTTGATATTTTATTATTTCTTATCTGATTGATTTTTATACCTATTACTATCAAATTTTTCTACGATGTAATACAAAAATCGGGTTTACAATCAAATACAAAAACGTAGTTATTATTGAAAATATTATGCCTATATTTAGTATATGACTATTTTGGTAGCTCTACAGAGCCAAATTAAAACGATAAGCTACAATTTTTATTCAAAATGCTAATCATTATCTCACCCACCCAATCGGCATTTTAGGGTCAAAATCACCTGACACTTTTGGGTTTTGTGCATTTTGAGTGTATTGTTTCACCTCTTGACTTACAAAATTACTCAACTCCTCCATATTTATTAATTTATCTCCATTGGTATCGGCTGCACCTTTCAGCCCTTTGATGAGAAAATGTGTAAAAACACCTTGTCGGAAACCACTGTACTCCAATGATGTTTCATCTCTCTTCGAAGAAGTTAGTATGGCTGTACCACCCTTAGCAATGTCATAAGCGCTGTAAAAATTATCTAAAGCCACAGTCCAAGGGGAACGTGCTGTGGCCAACATAGAACCAGAATGACATGCATCCGTGATCAAAACTTTATGTTTGGCTTTGGACTGGCCTATGAGTTCAATGATGTCATTGTAGGGCAACTGAAAATTGTACCCATCATAATCACTCGGCAAAAACGAACCTTCTAAACCATGACCAGCAAGATAGATCATCAAAACATCATTTTCTTTGGGCTGTTTTATCATGCTCTTAAGTTCTTGCATAATGGTCGTACTGGTCGCCGCATCATCAATCAAAACCCTAATTTGGTCATCTTTGAGTGCGCCTCCTTCTGGACTTTTCAGAAAAGCATATAACTGATAAGCATCATCATCTGTATATTTGAGAGAGGGCATGTGAAGGTAGGAAGCGACACCCACTATAACCGCATAAATTTTAGGTTGCATCTTTGAAAGAGTTTCAGGCGTCTCAATATTACTTTTTGCATTCGGAATAGATGATGATGGTTTTATAGTAGTACTTTTTGGTGGATTTTCCTTTCTCACTACTACATTTGCTTTTGCTACTTCATTTCTAATGATTTTATTGGGTTGACCATTGATCCAGTCGGCATAAAGAACTTTACCCGACGCAAAAGTCATAAAACCTTTACCGTGAGGCGCATGATTTTTCCAACCTCCCATATATTTATCACCATTGGCATAAGTACATTCGCCGTTGCCTTCACCTATATTATTGACAAAATCACCCACATAAACTGACCCATCTTTATATCTATATTTACCTTTTTCATTATGACAATACACTTCAAGACAATCTTTCAAATCTGGTTTCGGCAAAATTTCTTTAGTATCCATTGGCTTATTATTTTCGTAATAAACCTCCTTTAATTGACCATTTGAATACATCTTCCCTCGACCGTGTTTCATATTTCTCAACCACTCACCTTCATAGTAAGTACCATTTTTTGCAGTAAATTTCCCATAGCCGCTAAACATACCATCGATAAAATCTCCCTCATAAACATCCCCATCAAAAAAGATATATTTTCCTTCGCCCGCTGGTTTTCCCACTGCCCAGTTACCTGTATAAACATCTCCTTTTTTATAGTTCATTTTTCCATACCCTTCTATGATATCATATTTAAAATCCCCCTCATATATCTCACCAGAGGCAAAAACAATTTTTCCTTTGCCATGCTTTTGACCAGAGTTAAATTCTCCTTCATATTTTACACCATTCTTCTGAGTCATCACGCCCCATCCATGAGGTAAACTATTCGCAAAATTACCAGAATATTTGGATCCATTTTTGTATATATAAGAGCCTTTACCATCAATGCATTGACCTGTAATACATTGACCATTTAACACATTGATAAGACTACATAAAAAGAATAAATGAATAACAACAAGAAATTTATACATATAATTAATTATAATTTGGGCATCCCCTCAAGGGTCGCTACGTTTCGTGGTTCGCTGTTCGCTCAGTCTAAGGACTTCCTCCTTGCAGTCGTCACCACTTCACATCGCTGATGCATAAGTTATCAAAAAAAGCTGTGGTTAATAAAACATATTTAAAAGAAAAATATTATTAATGAGACGAACTTTATTTACAATTAATTAAAAATTAAATGATCTTATGAGTAATTTAACATTCAAAAAGGAAAGGCTGAGAAGTATGGCTAATGGTTATTCAAACTATATATTGGTTGGTCTTTTTGTAATACTATCGTTATATATGAACTCTTGTAAAAATCCTTCATCGGGAGATGAAAATGCTCTAAGTTTAGTCTATGGAGAAGCCGTAGATACAAGTCAGATGATATCTCTTCAGGAGCTGATAATACAAATGGAAAATATTGATTCCTTAGAAGCTAAAGTATATGGACGTGTAGAGGCTGTATGCCAAACTAAAGGCTGTTGGATGGACATAGTTGCAGATGACGGCACTCCCATAGAGAAAGAACTATTTGTCCAATTCAAAGATTATGCTTTTTTTATGCCTAAGGACTTAGCAGGGAAACGTGTCGCTATAGAGGGATATGCATATAAAGAAACCACATCCGTAGAAGATTTAAAACATTATGCCGAGGATGAGGGCCTTTCAAAAGAGGAAATTGACGCCATAGTAGAACCAGAAGTTGAACTCAAATTTATGGCTTCGGGTGTGCAAGTTTTAGATTAAAAACATGAGAATATTTTTGATTTAAGATCTAAAGAACTCAGGGTTTCTCATCTATGTTTTATTTTCTTTTTTTATATTCAATGCCTATTATTTCACTAATAGTCCATTGTATTATTGGCTATAATCATTTTAAACTCCCGCATATAAATATTCTCTTGATTACTTCACCACTACAATATGTTTAATCACAGATGTGTTGCCGTCGGAGATTTTCACAAAATAATTACCTTGAGGCCAATCGTGCGTTATGGTCGTATTATAGTCAAAAGATTGTTCAACCCACACCTTCCCATGGACATCGTAAATATAAGCATGTAAAGCTGCCTTTTGACAGGTGATAAATATTTGTTGGTTGTTAGGATTGGGGTACACTTGAATTGAAAAACTTTCTAAATGATCGACTGATGAAGGTCCTTCCCACACTTGATTTGTCTTATCACCCCAAATATATTCGACCAATTCTGGCATATCTATGAATGGGTTTCTATTCTTTTGCCAATCATACACGACATTGTTTCTATTAGCTTCAAAATCGTCAGGCGGATCTTGCCTGTGCCATGTCAACAAGGTATTGAGGTCACCAAATTTTCCAACTTCTGTGGGGAATCCCTCCACTACTTCCAAACCATTGTATCTTATACCCATAAAAAAAATACTCCTAGAGACATCCCCTCTAAAACCACCTGCTGTGCTTGCTGGACCCGTGTACTCACCATAATTGCTATTCCCTCTTCTACCATTTTCCATACCATCCACAGCCCTTAAAGCATGAGCGTCCGAATTGCCATGTCTCAAAGAATCTGCGTTTGTTGGCCAAAATATATTTTTACCGTCAATGTTTTCATCTTCTTTAATACTAAAAAAACCTCCTTTAGATCGTGGCCAAACATGTTCTCTATTCCACACATTAAGATTGGAGCTGCCTTCTTGAAAGTCAATTTTAGACCGAGGGACTTCCAAATAAACCTGCCAGACCTGATTTGAGTTTTCAGGATTTTGATCAGCCTCTCTCAATATTCCTATACAATCATTGTAGGTTTGTGCCCTTACTACTTGCGGATGGGCTATAATATTTTGAAGGGTGGTTCGAAGTTCATTACCTGATTTCCCAATCAACGCATCATAATAACCTGATGGTATCTGTTTTTGTACTCTATTGTACGTTGGCCGTATCGGTGTTCCAAAGTTAGCTATTTTATAATCATTATCATTGACACGCACTTTTATTGAATTAACTAATATCAATATGGTAGAATCTTGTACCTCAACACTCAAAAAAAGATCGATATCGCTATTATTGATATTATCATCATTAAGAACAATTTCAGTTGTCACATTTTTTTCGCCCGACCTTATTGTAGGCAATAAATTGCCAGTGACATTTTGGCTAGAAGAGGGGACATTATTGAAAACGCATCTGATAGACAAATCTTTAGCTACAACATTTTCAGTAGTAAAAGATATTCTCATTGTATCTCCTTCATTGTACACTGCTTTATCAAAAGCAGCAGTGAGGCCATTCAACGTAATTCCAGAACCATCATTCTGGCGTCCTGGCGTAGGCAAAGCCACAAAATAATTTCCATTATTATCTCTCTGAATAGAATTGGGGTTATTACCTGGCCCTTCATTGATTTGTTGTATTCCTGGTCTAAATGCCCTAAATATCTCTAATGCAGAGGTGGCCTCAGGATCGTTTGTTCCATATACCAAAACATCCACCAATGTATCATCTACATAGGGAAATCTGCCCTCAGGAAAGTCTTCCGCGTCAGCCCGATAGATGGCAAGGGCATCTTGTCCATTTTGAATGACGTTAATTGGAATTATATATTGAGGCGAAGGAATAACTGTTGTACTCCCTATCAAAAACAAACCATTAATATCTGTACTGTATCCATCCAAATCTAAAGCCAAATAGCTAGCATTACCTGCATTAGGTGAGCAATTAAAAAAAACAACCACATAACCATCTAATGGGAAATAAGGCGTCGAACTGCGCAATTCTACAAACTCTTTGTCATCTAAACCTGGTGTATCACAATCCAACTCATTGATAACCAAAAGGGGTTGTGCATTAAGAAATGAAACAAGTAATAATAAAAAAATAGTTTTAATAATTGACAAATTTGCCATATCAGGATAGATTAAAGAAATTAAAAAATGTTACCAGCTACAAAGGTAGGAATATTTTCGCACAATTCAGAGTTTCATACATTAAGAATGAATGAACAAATATAAATAACCTAAAAATCAAAAAAACATAATAGATCACGGAGGTCAACTACAAAGATTGCCTTTCAAAGACCTTTCTAAGGCATCTGTTCCCTCTCAAAAATGAGCAAACACTAAATTTTGTTTAAGCATCGTTCAGTCTTGACTCAAAAAATGCAATAAGCTTGTCACCTAAAACATTCATATTACTTACAGTTCCGCAGTCTTAGGCAAAAATACTGAAATTAAAGATCTATCAAATATTCAATAAGGCAGACTTTGATGAATCTCACTTTAGGCGAAGGGATAAAAAAAGCACTTAAAATAATTTTTCAAGCGCTTTTAAGGTGATTGTTAATGTTTTATTTATTAGTTCTTAAAGAACTTGAATGATTTAGAGTGATTATTATCAGAAGTCAATTTAATGATGTACATACCAGAATTGAGGTGAGATACATCTACAGAACCTCCATTATCATAATGCATATTTTGTATCTGATGCCCTAACATACTGAAAATTTGAATATTTTTGATATTGTCACCTTCGATGTTTAAATATTGGTGTGCAGGATTCGGAAAAATTCTCACATCACTTAGTATTTCATTACCAGCCGATGAAGTACAAAAATTCAAATTACCGTTGAAAGAATTCACATTGATATTGAGGCATAATAATTCTTGAGTTAAATTTTCGTCCGCAAATAGTTTGAAACCCACAACAGTTGAACCGGGGCAGCCATTGTCTTTTATATGAAAATCAAAAGAAAATTCACCTGGAAAAACTTCATTTGCAATAACACAAGTATCAATATTATCAGAATAGCACAAAATTAAATCGCAAACATACGAATTCCAACACTTTTCCCATGTTCTACCATCTTTTATAACCATCCAGTAAACAAAAACAGAAGTGTCTGCTTCATTGACAAACTTAATTGTTGTTTTGTGGTCAGAATTTGTATTAGGAGCGGCTTTTTGAATAAGAAAACTATCAGTTGTGATTTGTGCTGATAAATGAATACTCAAAAAAAGGAAGACTAAAAGTAAAATTCTCGACATTTTTGGTTATTATTTTAAGTTTTTTAATGAAAATTAGGCCCCAGAAAAATTCTTTTGCAATTTAATGGCTTTAAGAACTTTATTGTTTTCATCAGAAATTTTTACAATATACATTCCTGTTTTAAGTTCAGAGACGTTGTACTGAGCTCCATGGTAATAATTGAAAGACTTTACTTCTTTTCCAAACATGGTGAAAACAGTAATTTTTTTTGCTGTAGAGTTTTCAGTCAATTGAAAATATTCAACCGTTGGATTTGGAAAAACTTTTAGTACCTCAGTTGTTAGAGATTCATTTTGTGATGGATATGCACTAGTTGAAGACTGTGCTCCAGCAAGTGTACCCAATGCTATAAAAAAAATAAAAAGTAAATTTCTTACCATGATATCGAATATTTAGGGCAAATATATAACTAATATTTTAAATGAAGCTATAAATTTATGTTAAAATTTATTTTTTTTTCAAAATTCGTTCAAAATCTGTATAAAATTCAATCATTTAATAGGAATTTACAACAAAATAGATATAAAACAATTATTTAATATTATCTTCATATTAATTTTATGGTTAATGTAAAAGGTTCGCTTTTAATCGCCATTGAGAAAAAATGAAGAGCCCAAAACTTTAAAATATACAATAATTAAGATATGACATTTGAAATCACCTCCTATTCAGAAACACAACAGCCCGATCTTTTAAAATTTAAATTATTGGCAGACGATGGACAATATTTGGAAATTCTAAATTATGGTGGCATTGTACATTCATGGTTTTGCAAAGACAAAGACGGACAGTTGGACGATATCCTTTTAGGAAAAAAGCAGCCCATTGATTACTTTGAGAGCCATCCCTACTTTGGTGCTGTGGTAGGAAGGTACGCTAATAGAATTGGTCATGGAAAAATAGAGATCGAAGGGAAATCTTATGTTTTAAACACCAATCTCCCTCCACATCACTTACATGGAGGAATTTCCGGGTTCGACAAAAAAATCTACAGCCATTGGATTGAAACACAAAAAGACAAAATAATGTTAAAGTTGACATCATATAGCTCTTGTATGGAAGAAGGTTTTCCAGGAAATTTAAATTTTTCGGTTATATATACTTATCACAATGACAATAAGTTAAATATTAGATTTGAAGCAATTACTGATAAAACTACACATGTCAATATGACAAACCACTGTTACTTTAATTTGGGTGGACAAAGATGCCAAGATGTATTGGATCATGAGGTAAGAATACAAGCAGAAAAAATAACAGAAACAGACAAAAGTCTATTACCCACAGGACAGTTCATACTCATAGAAAATACGCCATTTGATCTGAGAAAATCTGTGAAATTAGGTGATGTCATTTTTGACCAAGACATTTACATCCAAATGGCCAAAGGATTTGACCACAATTATGTGCTTAATCCTACTGATTCAACAAGAGAAGTGGCAGAGGCATTTCATCCCGAAAGTGGCAGACACCTCAAAGTATCTACCGATCAGCCTGGTTTACAATTTTATACTGGAAATTGGCTCAAAGGTATCCAGGGAAAAAATGGAATTTATGAAGATTATGCAGGGTTTTGCTTGGAGGCACAACATTTTCCAGACAGTCCCAATCGGCCTGAATTCCCTACTACCCTTCTTCGTCCAGGAGAAAAGTATGTCGGTAATATAATATATGATATATTTTGCCAAGGGACAACTTAATTTTTTGTATCCGACTACTTTCTTCCAAAATCAGCAGGTATCTCGCCCCATGATTCTGTTTCCCATTTAAGTATGGGTGTTTTGTAAGTGTTTTGTGCAAGCCATTGCTCGGCGCGTTGTATAAGTTCAAACAAGATTTTATTATCTTTATTAGGTTCAAGTTTCGTTTTGGCCTTTTTGTCTTTGACCCATTTTATGGCTGTTTTGGAGTCTGTATAAATAGCAGTGGTATTATTGTCTTTCTTTTTGAGAAGTGCTAAAGCATGAACAAGGGCCAGAAACTCGCCTATATTGTTGGTCCCATTTTTAAAAGGGCCTTGATGAAAAATTTGTTTTTTAGTAATGGTCGTCATGCCTTGATATTCCATCAAACCCGGATTGCCGCTGCAAGCCGCATCTACAGCTATACTGTCTGCTACAATATTGGATAAAGGCACATGAACCACAGATTTTTTGCTTTCCTTTTTTTCAATAAAGTCATAATATTTGCCTTTGAAGGCTAATTGTGCTTCATTGAGAGTTTCGAAAGATTTGTACTTTGCAGAGGCTACACCCATAATCTGTGTTTGGCATTCTTCCCAAGAATGATAAATTCCTGGTGCTTTTCCCTCCCATACTACATAAAATTTTTGTTTCTTTGCCACAATTTTTAAAATATAAAATTCAATATCGTTGAGTTAAGGAATTTTTCAATCGTTTTGACTCCATTTAAATCTTTCCTAAATCGGGGAAGACTTCATAAAGCGGTTTTAACTCAATAACATCAATATTAAAATCACAAAGGTAATGTTTATAGATACACATGCACATATTTATTTGGAAGAATTTGTTGAAGATTTAGCTGATGTCATACAAAGATGTGAGGCTGAAAACATCAAAAAAATTTATATGCCCAATATAGATGCCCATTCCATTAAGGACATGTGGCGTGTTCACTCTTTATACCCACAATGTCTTCCTATGATAGGGTTACATCCGTGCTACGTCAAAGAAGATTATAGAGATGTACTGAACCTCATGCATAAAGAACTCAATGAGAGAAATTACTGTGCAGTGGGAGAAATAGGTATAGATTTGTATTGGGACAAAACATTTCAAGAAGAACAGTTTTGGGCTTTTCAATATCAAATTGATACAGCTAAGGAGGCCCAATTACCCTTAATTATCCATAGTCGGGAGTCTCTTGACTTCACAATAGAGGCGATTGAAAAGAATCAAAACGGCCAATTAACGGGTATATTTCACTGTTTTAATGGTACTATCGAACAAGCGCAACGCATCATGGATGTAGGTTTTCTAATGGGCATAGGTGGTGTAGTGACCTACAAAAATGCTGGTGTAGATAAAGTTGTGGCTCAACTGCCATTGAAGAGTTTGGTACTTGAGACAGATGCGCCTTATTTGTCGCCAGTTCCCTACCGCGGCAAAAGAAATGAAAGCAGTTATTTGATAAAAGTAGCTGAAAAGATTGCTGAATTGCATGAGGTTACTTTAATTGATGTAGCAAAAATAACAACTGAAAATAGTGAAAGGCTTTTTGGAGCATAAAAAAATTGTTTGGACAATGAAAAATTGTACAAGATATAAATTTTCTTATGATACCCCTGATGTACAGCTTGGCGCATTTAATTTTTTATACCGCCAATAATATGAAGATGAAAGCATACACGCACTAGTCCTACACTTTGGTTGGCCCAAATTGTGCTTTTAAGATTTAATAAATTTGCATAATTATTAAAAATTATAGTATTTTTGAAAAATAAGATAAAAATATTTTGTTATAATAAAAATATGTCGTATATTTGCGGTTAAAATAAATATAAATGAAAAATGTTAAAAAATATAAAACCAACGAAAGTTTTCATGTTTCTATAGCCGAAGAGCCTATGGCTGTCTATGGCATGACCAATGCCGTTCCTCTTATCATGAAAGCAAGACTTGGACTCGATAGGGATTACGTGACAAAAGTCTTAGACTATATAGGTAGGAGTTTAGTAGATTTGAGTAAAGTACTCCCTGCTTCCTATTCTAGCCTGACCAAGAGGACGACTTATGACAAGGAGACAAGTGAACGTATTTTAGAAATAAATTCACTCTACACTTTGGGCATAGATGTGTTTGGTGACTTAAAGACTTTTAATATGTGGATGGATGAACCACATCCGGCATTGGAAGGGGCTACCCCATTTAGCATGATGGATACGAGTATAGGTATAAGGCTGATAGCAGATATGTTAGGCCGTATAGATTATGGACTGATTGGATAAGTATGATAAAAGTTTATAGAATTACACGACACAAATACAAAGACACAATATTAGACGGAATCGGAGCTGCAAAATATGGTGGAAGATGGAATAAGCCTGGCATCCCAGTCATTTACTGTTCGGAATCGAGAGCGCTTGCGGTGTTAGAAACATTGGTCAATATCAGGAATATTGGGTATATGCCCAAAGACTATATGATGCTCACATTGGAAATAAATGCAGACATCATAAGCCTTCCTATACAGAGCCTATCTAAAGACTGGAGTCAATTTCAATATACTAACGAAACGCAATCCAAATTTGGGAATTTTGTCACAAAATACCCAGGTATGGTTTTGAAAGTGCCTTCAGTAGTGATTCCACAAGAATTCAATTATTTGATCGATCCACATACTTCCAGTAATGCCATCAAGATAGTAGATATTGTGGATTTGAAGATGGATTCAAGATTACATTAAAAGCGGAAAAATGGATCTGATTTAGTCCAAATTTGAAGAAATACTAAAAAATATTCGAAAAAAATGAATAACATTGTAGAGCTTTGAGTACATACTTTAATTATGTATGCTAAAAAACATCTATTGAATTCCAGCCGTCAAAATATCATGGCATAGTCCATTCTTAGTATATAAGTTTGGACTGAATTTGTGGTTCAACTTATATACTTCTATTTTTTATTGTCCTATTCGGACCTTCCTGAGGAAATACCGGGCGGCGGTTATAGAGGATATAACGGTAAGAGGTTTTTAGCCATTTTTTGCATCCTTATCCCTATCGGAATACTCCACAAAAAAAAAGAGCTCTTACAATTTCTTGCAAAAGCTCATCTATTTTTAAAAAGAGAGTAATATTAACCTAAAAAAGTTTCATATTTCTTTTCTACTACATTCCAATTGACCACACTCCAAAAAGCTGAAATATAATCTGCTCTTCTATTTTGGAAATGTAAATAATAAGCGTGTTCCCATACGTCCAAACCTAAGATGGGTGTACCACCACATCCTATACCCGGCATCAATGGATTATCTTGATTGGCAGAGCTACAAATCTCTACTTTCCCTCCTTCATGTACGCACAACCATGCCCAGCCTGATCCAAAACGAGTCATGGCTGCAGCTGCGAATTTTTCCATAAAGGTTTCTTTGTTTCCATATGCGGCGTTGATAGCCTCTAATAACGGGCCAGAAAGCCTTCCACGGTCATTGGGATGAAGTGTTTCCCAAAACAAAGAATGGTTCCAATGACCACCACCATTATTGCGAACGGCACTATTATTCATATCTAAGCCTCTGAGAATATCTTCAAGAGTTTTTCCTTCTAGATCCGTTCCCGCTATAGCATTATTCAAATTATTGACATAAGCTTGGTGGTGTTTGGTGTGATGTATTTCCATAGTACGCGCATCAAAATGCGGTTCTAAGGCATCATAAGCATAACCTAATTCAGGAAGTGTAAAAGCCATAAGTATATTGATTTAAATTGATTATTAAAATTTTTCATTTATAGTAACTGAATCTAGGCTAAAATGTTCATTTAAAACAAAAAATATTGCCCTAACTCTTATAAAAACCCAATTTGAAAAAATCCTCACAAAATATTTACACCCACACCATCTAAAATTGCCCCAATAAAATTTATGTTTATGATTTTATGTCTTTACTTGAGGTCTTTCCATATGAACATTGAACTATAACCTAAAAAGCTATAATCAATGTTTCACAAACTTGTATTTGTGTGAGGTATTTCCCAAAGTAATCGATAAAAAATAGATCCCTGGTGATAAATCCGAAATGTCCACCTGTTGGTCTGAAACACTTTTAGTGTATAAAAAACGCCCTTCAACTGTAAAAACATCAACTAATGATCCCTCTATGGTATTTGGAATTGAAATTATATTGTGAGCTGGATTGGGATAGACAGGTGGACTAAGTTGTTGAATAGAACTCACAGAAGATAGCAATCCCAATTTTTTACTATCAATAAGTACGTTTGAAAGCCAATCCATTTCAACTATTTGCCCAATCTGTGCTCTATCTATTTGCCTGATATGCAGTAAGAGATTGTTGTCTGGTGTCCAAAAGAGTAGCGATGCATAATAGTAATGATTAATGAGATCATCATCCGTCAATAACTCCTCTAAAAATGTTAATTGACCATAACCATCTGATTTATATATTTTTATGCTTGTTTTCGATCTTTGTCTATCAGAAGGAGTTTCCAATTCATTCATTACCACAATACTGCCTTTTTCATATCTTGTAGGTATCGACAAAACATTCGCTTGAATACGATTCCCTAACAAAGGTATATCGATAGTTTCCAATAAATTACCATCAAAATCAAAGGAAAATATTTTTGCAACTTCCTCTTCTCTAAGCCTAGCATTTAAATTAAACCGATTGTCATCAATAGAAATTTGCAAAATATTAAAAACCCAATTACGTATTGTTTTAGTCATTGGTAAATGATTGGATATGTCATAATCTTTCAAGATATTCAAATTATCATCAATAATCAATAAACGAATGATATCCTTAGCTTCGTCAAACACATCAGGACACTGTACAAAAACCAATATTTTATTATCTGATATACGAAAAGATGCTACATTTCTTATGTCCAATTCCATTCTAATATCTTTTTCCATAGTTTTCAAAACATGCCCTTTTTCATTAAGTAAGATTGATTTCAGCCTCAATAGCTTCCAATCTTGTCTTAGCGGTCTATTAATTTCAACATATTTAATGTTTCCTTCATCATCTGAAACAAATACTTGACTAGCCGTTCCAGCTAAACCATTTGAAAGGGTGGCATTAAAAACATCATTACTATTCGTTGCTTTTTCTTTAATGATTTGACCATTAAATTTATCATAGGAAAGTTTTCCTATCTTGCCTCTTTCCCATATCAGATTAACCGCTGGCGGAGTAAATTCTTTAAAATAATAGAGCTGCAAACTGTCCCCTTTAAGAAATGGACTTTGAAAAAACTCTCTAACTGGATTGGTCTGACGATCAGGCAGAAAATATCGAAACCATCTGCTATTGCTCCATAATTCTCGTCCTGTCTTCATATCTATCTTCTGAATAAAATGACCGTGGTGGCCCTCACCACTAAACAAATTAGCCACTTGATACATATTCCCCTCACTAAACATAGGATAATTGCTGTATTGAAACCACATTCGTGGATAACTAACCTCCTCCTCAATGTCTGGTACTATGGAATACGTACTCCAAAGAATCTTATCAGATTTCCATGATATAGGAGTAAATAACTGACTAAATGTCGGCATTGAACATAAGGAAAATAGAATAATAAATAAACTTTTCATTGTTTAAAATTTTAAAAAAAAAATCACACACAGACAAAGCTCCATAGGAAACAGCGCTATAAAGCACTCATACTCCGTTCAGAACTTTTCTGTTAATACACAGTAAAACTTATCCCTATCTTTCTACAATTTCAAAAAGAAAACCTATCTTTGCACTCCTTTAGAAGGTGGGAGTTCA
>CAZBCV010000070.1:0-13939 GCA_964490495.1 uncultured Aureispira sp.
GTGGGAGCTACTGGAATCAATGATACAATTGGTAATTTTAGCAGCATTGGGCCCGTAATAATTGACGGTTCATATAGATTGAAACCAGATGTTACAGCACCGGGCGTTGGAGTCCGTTCTTTAATAAGAGGCGGTGCTTATCGTACGTGGAGTGGAACAAGTATGGCAGGTCCTCATGTGGCAGGTTTGGTAGCTCTGATGATTTCAGCCAATCCAAAACTAGCAGGTCAAGTAGATGAAATTGAAAACATCATAAGATCCACCGCCAGGCCACGAACAACAAATGTAAAATGTGAAGTTTTTAATGACTCATTAAGCCTTGTCAATCCTGTGTATGGTTATGGAATTATCAATGCTTATGCAGCAGTCAAAAGAGCTCTTGAATATATCCCCACTTCAACACAGTCTTTTGAAACTTTACTCACGATCTATCCCAATCCAACAGACGCTTATCTAGTAATCCAATCAGAAGATATTTCTCTTAAAATCAAGAATGTAAAAATCCATAATCTTCAAGGACAACAGATGATGAATTTTGGCCAAAAGGAAGACTCAACTTATGAAATCCTTGATTTACAGATGCTTTCTAATGGTGTTTACTTCATTGAGGTGAGCACTTCGAATGGTCCGTTAGTTAAGAAATTCATTAAAATATAAAAAGAAAAAAGGGAAATACTTTTAATGTATCCCCATGACCAAAAGTTATCTCTTGAACCCAAGGCTTCATAAACATGGCTTGCTGTCATTTCGTACTTACAAGATTTTTTACACCTAATAGCTTTTGATGCATTGATCACTAAACCTCATAACACAGAGCTGCACAAAAAAAGGTAATCTTTCGCGATTAAGATTACCTTTTTTATTTTTCCATAAATTGTTGTGATGCCAATTAATTTTGGCTCAACAACATTGGTGTAAACTATACTTTTACTCTCCACTAAATACAGCCTTCATGTAAGATCTATTCATGAAAGCAATATTTTCTAATTTTATTTCTTTGGGACATTGTGCCTCGCAAGCTCCAATATTTGAACAAAAGCCAAAACCTTCTTTATCCATTTGAGCCACCATACTTGCAGCACGTTTTGAAGATTCTGTTTCGCCTTGAGGCAACAAACCAAGGTGGGTTACTTTGGCAGATGTGAATAACATTGCAGAACCATTAGGGCAGGCCGCCACACAAGCACCACATCCTATACAAGCAGCGGCTTCAAATGATTTTCCAGCTCTTTCTTTTGAGATAGGAGTAGCATTTCCATCTGGAGCTTGACCAGCATTTACAGATATATAACCTCCCGCTTGAATTATCCTATCAAACGCAGAACGGTCCACAACTAAATCTTTAATGACTGGAAAAGCTTTGGCTCTATAAGGCTCTACTACTATGGTATCTCCATCTTTAAAAAATCTCATGTGCAATTGGCATGTAGTAGTACCTGAATTAGGGCCGTGGGGTTCTCCATTGATGACCATACTACAAGTGCCACATATTCCTTCTCTGCAGTCATGTTCAAAAGCCACAGGTTCTTTCTTTTGTTTGATGAGGTCTTCATTTAATACGTCTAGCATTTCCAAAAAAGACATGTGTTCATTGGCCAGAACAGAATATGTTTCAAATTGACCACCTGATTTCACATTTTTTTGTCTCCAAACTTTTATATTTAACTTCATGTCCATACTTCAATATTTTTTATTGTCCTTATGATTATTTATAACTTCTGGTTTTGAGTTCTACATTTTCAAAAACTAAGGGTTCTTTATGAAGGATGGGGTTATTATCATCCCATTCCCATGCCGCTACATAAGCATAGTCAGTATCATTTCTAAGCGCTTCACCCTCAGGAGTCACCGATTCCTCTCTAAAATGGCCTCCACAAGATTCATTTCTGTTGAGAGCGTCCACCATCATCAATTCTCCATGCTCTAGAAAATCAGCTACTCTCAGGGCTTTTTCTAGTTCTGTATTATATTCGTTATCGCTGCCAGGCAAATAAAGGTCTCTGTAAAACTCTTCTTTGAGGTCTCTAATCATTTTTCTTCCCTTCTTGAGGCCTTCTTCATTTCGTGCCATACCACAATAATCCCACATAATAATACCCAATCTTCTATGGAAACTCTCCGCAGATTGCGAACCTTTAATATTAAGAAGCTTTTGAATTCTCTCTTTTGTTTCTTTTTCAGCTTCTAAAAACTCCGGACTATTGTTATCAATTTTTGGGGTCGAAATTTCATTGGCCAAAAATGTACCTATTGTATAAGGCACTACAAAGTAACCATCTGCTAATCCCTGCATCAAAGCAGAAGCACCTAATCTATTAGCTCCATGATCAGAGAAATTACACTCACCCGTCGCAAAAAGACCAGGTATTGTAGTTTCTAAATTATAATCCACCCAAATTCCCCCCATGGTGTAGTGAACCGCAGGATAAATCTTCATGGGCTCTTTATAAGGGTTTTCGCCAGTAATTTTCTCATACATTTCAAAAAGATTACCATATTTAGCTGAAACTACTTTTTCACCCAACTCTAATATTTTCTCTTTGGAAGGATGGGCAATGCCTTGAACGTTAGCTTCTGTTTTTCCGTACCTTTCTATCGCAGCAGAAAAATCTAAGTAAACAGCCAATCCTGTGGGACTCACACCATGTCCTTTATCACATTCTACTTTGGCAGCACGTGAAGCAACATCTCGCGGCACAAGATTACCGAAAGCAGGATACCTTCTCTCTAAGAAATAATCTCTATCTTCCTCTTTTATATTGACACCTTTGAGTTGACCTCGCTGAACTGCTTGAGCATCTTCTTTTCTCTTAGGTACCCAGACACGCCCATCATTGCGCAAAGATTCAGACATAAGTGTCAATTTTGACTGATAATCTCCTGACACAGGAATACATGTAGGGTGAATTTGAGTAAAACAAGGATTGGCCATCAAAGCCCCTTTTTTGACTGATCTCCAAGCAGCTGTTACATTACACATCATTGCATTGGTAGATAGATAAAATACGTTACCATATCCGCCTGTAGCTAAAACAACTGCATGGGCTGCATGTCTTTCTAATTCACCTGTGAGTAGGTTTCTAGATATGATACCGCGTGCTTTACCATCAATTTTCACCAAGTCCATCATCTCATGCCGATTGTACATTTTGACAGTTCCTAAGGCAATTTGACGAGAAAGGGATTGATACGCACCAATTAATAATTGTTGACCAGTCTGTCCTCTAGCATAAAAAGTCCTAGATACTTGAACACCACCAAATGATCTATTTTCTAACAATCCCCCATATTCACGGGCAAAAGGTACACCTTGAGCCACACATTGATCTATAATATCTACACTACACTCTGCCAATCTGTGAACGTTGGCTTCACGAGCTCTATAATCTCCACCTTTTACAGTATCATAAAATAACCTATAAACACTGTCGCCGTCATTGGCGTAATTTTTGGCTGCATTTATACCACCTTGTGCAGCAATACTGTGAGCTCTACGTGGACTATCATGAAAGGTAAAGCACTTCACTTGATATCCCAACTCTCCTAATGAAGATGCAGCAGCAGCACCAGCCAAGCCAGAACCAACCACTATCACTTCAAGTTTTCTTTTATTATTAGGTGCCACAATGGGCATTGTTGATTTGTATTTTGTCCATTTTTCTGCCAATGGCCCTCCAGGTATCTTAGAATCTAATATCATATCCTATACTTTTTCTTTTTTTTCAACTAATAATTTACTTAAATAAAAAATAATAAACGGGAATCACAGCGTACCCCAACGGAATCAAAATAGAATAGGCAGTTCCTATGGCTTTGATAGCAGGAGTATAATTTTTATTATTGATACCTAAAGTCTGAAATGCACTTTGAAAACCATGTGCAAGGTGAAGAGACAAAACCAACAATCCTAATAAGTAAGCTACAACTATCAGCGGATTTTTAAATGCAATACTCACACGGGCATAAAGATCTTTCATTTCGCCCTCTACACCAGAATAGGTCACCATATCAAGTTGTCCCAATTTCATTTTGAGCCAAAAATCCCCCATGTGCAATAAAAGGAAAGCTAAAACTAAAGTGCCCAAAAGTGCCATATTTTTTGATGCCCAAGTCGTTTTTAAAGCGCTTGATACTGCATATTTTTGTCCTTTGGCGTTTTTGTTATAGAAAGCCAACATGAGCCCTACAACAATGTGTAATAGTATGAAAAAATAATTTCCATAAGCAATAAATTTTATCAATGGATTTGTAGTCATGAACCTCGCATACACATTGAAAGATTCTCCACCATCATCTTTTAGCAATTGTAAATTTCCGGCTAGATGCACCACCAGAAAAAGAATTAAAAATAACCCCGTAAGGCTCATCAATAGCTTTCGCCCTATACTAGATTTGAAAAAATTGACTATCCAGTTCATATTGTTAAAATGATTTTTGAATCGCAAAGATAACACAAACTGAATCAAAACTGTTGGAACTTTTTATATTATTAACCTTATTTAGAATATTTCTAATTTAAACAGGTTTTCTTTTGACCAATATTACAATACTTCATTAAATTTACTTCTAAAAACTGATATTAATCGAGATCAAAATTAAAAGATTTAATGTTTTAAAATTTTGTCAATAAAGATCAATTCTCCGCTATTTTTCTGGAATAACACATAATAAATACCAGCTGATGAATTTATAGAAATACTAGTTTCAATACTTTTAATTGGAGTAGTACTTATTTTTTTTCCGAAATTGTCTGTCACAATTATTTGGCCATCATCATAGACATCATCACTAAATCTAACGTTAAAAACACCATTTGTGGGATTAGGATAGGCCTGAATCAGAATATCTTTAGCTTTCTGCGCTTCAAAGCTAATAGATGAAGTTGTGAATTGCTTTAACCACTTTTCAATTATTATAAAAATATCCTCACTATTTCTATCTTGCATAAGTAAATGACTATTTCCAAATACTAAAGAATCCTCAGGTAGTGATACTACGTCAGCTATTCCCCCAGCCTTAATAAAAAGTTCCGCAGCAGCTTCTGTTGCAGCTTTTCTATTGGTCTGATTTCTAGATTCAATGTAGTCACCATATACTCCCAACATGTGTAAACCATCTAAATCTGGAAAATCTCCAATATCAGGAGGTCCTGCGGGCTCAATTAAAATTAATCCATTGACTTGTTCTTTTTTCTGCCGTGCCGCACTTACTGCTCTACTAGCTCCTGCACTATGTGCCATCAACCATACTTCACTACCAATAGTGTCCATTACTGCTTGGATGGCCTCTGAATACCCCTCACTCGAAGCACCAATATATGGATAATTTTTTGCAAATTCATCGAAGTAATCAGTGGGGAAAAGAGCATCAGGATAAGGATTGCCTTGTGAAGACCCAAATCCCCACCTTCTCCATATGTCATTTTGCCAACCTTGAGCAGAACCAGGAGTGGCAGGTTTACCATTGGCTGGAATCGTGTAAGGCCCTATAAATCCACCTGTTGCAAAATCATACCGAGGATCATTGACCATATAAACATCATATCCCTTGTCTGCAAACAAATCAGACCAGCCTTTTCTGCCATCAGGAGTTGTAACATAAATATAGGAAGATAAATTGGCTCCAGGTATCATAATAATAACTGCTTTTTCAGTTTTATTTTCTGACAGAACATAGTTTACAAATGCATCATTAGTATAAAAACTGCCATAAGTGTGCTGAGCCTCACTGTGGGTCACAAACAGAAAACATATCCAAATAAAAATAGGTCTTACAAACATAAATATTTTATTTATTAAACTAAAAATTATTTGATTTTTATTGATTACAACACTTCATTAATTTCAAAAATTGGTGGTGAAATCTATATTATTTTCAATCATACCATTAATTTCAACCTTTCACTACAACCACTACTTAAACCCGTAATATTAAAAGAAAGTTCTATAACGATAATAAATTTAAATATTTTAAAATAGAGCTCTATTAGTCAATCGCTGAATATTGTACTCCTATGTGAAACAATGCATCACCTAAAGCCACTACACAAGCATTATTATGACCAATAATATATCCCTCTTCGTGGGCAATTATTTGTGTTTCCTGAGTACCGGCAGGCTCACAAATAGTGCCTAACACTTCACCACTAACCACAAAGTCACCTGATTTTTTAACCCAATAAAAAATACCTGGCGCTGATGCCCTAACCCACTTGCTTTTTGATATATTTACGATATTTTTGTGGGAAGCCATTTCAAAATAGCCCATCTTCGTATAAGATAAAATATTTTTTATACATTGAATACCTCCATCGATAGCAGAAGCATCAAATCTTAATGTTTCTCCACCCTCATAAACCAAAGCAGGAATACCGGCATCGAAAGCAGATTTTCTAAATGAATTGGGAATAAGTGGTTGTTCTAATAAAAAAGGAACACCACTATTTTTTGCAAGTTCGTAAGCTAATAAGTCTTTTTTATAATACCGAATTTGAGGGGAATTATATCTTGAAGCACCACCCGTGTGAAAATCTAATGCAAAATCAATGTGAGGAAATATTTTTTTTGTGACAATACGGGCTGTTCGCGAAGCCAATGAGCCGCTAATATGTCCAGGAAATGATCGGTTAACATCCTTTCCATCGCTCATATCTCTACTAAAATTATTGAATCCGAAGACATTAAGTAACGGAACGCATATGGCAGTACCACATAAAAGATGGCTAAAAACCCCTTGAGTTATACTATGGCGAACAATTTCTATTCCATTAATTTCATCACCGTGTATGCCACCTAAAACGAGTACAGTAGGACCCGGTTTTTCAGCTCGAAAGATATGCACCACAACGTTTATTTTTGTCCCAGAAGGCAATTTACCCGCATTTAAGAGAATCGTTTCATGAGAACCCGGAAGGATGATATTATTATCAATAATGATTTCTTCATTTCCATCATAGGTCCATGGGATAAACTTTTCGATCATATTTATTTAGCATTTTGTTCTATAAATTGAATAATTTTTGCGGCCACGTCCACACCAGTAGTTGTCTCTATCCCTTCCAAACCAGGTGATGCATTGACCTCCAACACCATAGGCCCATGATGCGTTTGTAATATATCAACGCCCGCTACTTTCAAGCCAAGCAACTCAGCAGCTTTTATGGCTATGTGAGTTTCTTTTTCAGACAATACTATATTTTCAGCAGTCCCTCCTCTATGCAAATTTGACCTAAAATCCCCAGATTGAGCTTGCCTACGCATAGCCGCTACTACTTGCCCGTCAACTACAAAAGCCCTAATATCAGCTCCTTGTGCTTCCTTAATAAACCTCTGTATCAACACTTTATTGTTGGTGGTATGAAAGGTTTCGATAAGAGATTCAGCCATTTTTGCATCTTCAACTTTTAGAACACCCATACCATGAGTGCCATTAATCAACTTAATTATCAATGGATAAGTGCCCAACTCTTGTAGAATAAAAGGTACTGTGTATAAATTATTGTTCACTATTGTTGTAGGTACTTTTATCCCATTCGAAGCTAATACTTGAAGACAAGTCACTTTATCTCTGGCCAATAAAAGTGCATCTGAACATAAGGTTGTAAATACATCCATACTTTGGAATTGCCGAATGAGATGCACACCTGATGTGGTAGCAGATGTTCCAATTCGAGGTATAATTGCATCTATCTTTTTGAGCAATTGATTATTATAAAAGATTTTCATCCTTCCACTTTCTATAATAATATCACAGAGTGTAGGATCCAATACTCTTATATAATGATTGCGATTCCTTGCAGCATCTACTATACTTTGAGTACTATAAAGTGCAGCGCTCCGTGACAAAATGAGTATATTCATACAGTTGGAAGATTATTTTTTTTTGTAAAAATGCTGTCTAAATAAAATAAACCACAAATTTAAGCAACATAGCAAACATTTTCACTATGAAGCCGCGAACATTATACTAAAAAATCAAGATTCTATTTCTCTCATTATTGTTGATACATCTATTTACGATAAAAAAGGGCATTGGGCTGACAAAAATCCTATACTTCAAAAATTAAAAACTGCACAATAATACATTTTTTTTATAACTTTGTGGCAGATATGTCTATTCATCATTCATGATAACACAAAAATCAGTTCAAGAAGTATTGCAAGTCGCCAAGATAGAAGAAGTTGTGGGCGACTTTGTCAATTTGCGCCGTAGAGGTGTGAACATGATAGGTTTGTGCCCTTTTCATGATGAAAAAACCCCCTCCTTTACAGTGTCTCCTTCCAAAAATATCTCTAAATGTTTTGGTTGTGGAAAAGGTGGAGACCCAGTAAGGTTCATCATGGAACACGAAAAAATAAGTTTCCCAGAAGCGATTCGATATTTGGCCCAAAAGTACAGAATAGAGCTAGAGGAAACGGAAAACACGGAAGAAGAAAAATATCAAAAAGAGCTCAATGATTCCCTTTACATTCTTAATGATTTTGCACGGGATTATTTTGTAGATATCTTATTTAATAGAAATGAAGGTCAACAAATAGGATTGAGTTACTTCAAAGAGCGAGGATATACCGAGGCTACTATTAAAAAATTTCAATTGGGCTATACAACAGAGGATAGAGACGAATTGACACAAAAAGCCATTCGTAAAAAATTCAATGTAGAACATCTCAAAATTTTAGGCTTAACTTCAAAGTCAGATTATGATTTTTTTAGGTCGAGGGTCATGTTTACCATTCATAATTTAGGTGGAAAAGTCGTTGCATTTGCAGGTAGAACTCTTTCAGCCGACAAAAAACAACCCAAATATATCAATTCACCTGAGAGTGAAATATATAGCAAACGCAATGTGCTGTATGGAATGTATTTTGCCAAAGATGCTATCAGAAAAAATGATGAGTGTATTATGGTAGAAGGGTACACAGACGTCATCACATTGCATCAAGGGGGAATAGAAAATGTGGTAGCCTCTTCAGGAACTTCTTTGACTAAAGAACAAATAAAACTTATTCAGAGGTTCACACCCAATATTAAAATTATATATGATGGCGATTCTGCTGGAGTAAATGCTGCACTCAGAGGACTTGATTTAGTGCTTGAATCCAATATGAATGTAAAACTTGTGCTTCTTCCAGAAGGACATGATCCAGATTCTTTTTTGGCAAAAAATGGCAGTCAATTTTTTGCTGATTATCTTCAAGAACATGCCGAAGACTTCGTGTTGTTCAAAGCCAAAATACTACTTAAAGAAGCTGCTGGCGATCCGATAAAAAAAGCAGCTTCCATGAAGGACATTGTGACATCAGTCGCCAAAATACCCGATGCTTTCAAAAGATCTCTTTACCTTAAGGAATGTTCAAAAATTTTGAATATAGATGAAAATATCCTAAATAACGAAACCAGAAAACTTGTAAGACTCAATATAAAAACCAACCAAGAAAAACCTAATGCGTCTTCTGAGCCCACATCGCAAGAAGATGAATGGTTAAAGCCCAAACCTAGATTATTCGACACAATAGATACATCCATCACTCATGATGCCTGGCAAGAAAAAGCGGTATGTAGCATTGCCATTCACTACGGACACGAAACATATGATGAAACTAACAACATCTCTGTGGCCCAATATATTATCAATGAAGTCACTGAATTTATTCAATATTTTGATATACCTCTTTACAAAAAAATCATTCAAACACTTTCTGACTTAATAAGTAATAATGTACACTTGCATCATTCGCTCTTTACAGGGCATGAAGAAAATGATATTAGAGAATTTGCAATAGAAGCGCTTTCAACGCCCTATACCTACGCCTCTTGGGATAAAAAAGAAATGTTTTTACAAACACAAAAAATGCCAGATGAAAACTATATAGCCGATGCACATAATGCAGTATTGAGACTTAAACTTAAAAAAAGTAAACGCATCATAAAAGAACTTGAAGAATGGTTGTCGCAAGCAGATGCTGAAATGCAATCTTCAGATGAATACGAACTCAATATAAAAGTACTTCAAGTAGTTATTAATGAAAGGAATTTATTGGCAGAGCAATTAAGAACAGTCACTTTTTAGAATTCCTTTTTTTTGAAATAGTCTTCTCTTATCAACACCTCAACAATATAAAATTGAATGACCATTGCCAAAAAATTATTCATGTCCACAATTTTGCTTTATCTATTGATATTAATAGTATGGCCATTACCAGATTCTAAAATTCAATGGAGCAAGGCATTGTATGATAAAGATAACACCCTTTTGGCCGCAGTCACTTCGTCAGAAGGGCAGTGGTGTTTTCCTGTCGATGAAAAGATTCCAAACCATTTAGAAATTGCCATTAGAGAATTTGAAGATGCTCATATGGCATACCATCCTGGCATAAACCCCGTATCCCTTATAAAATCCATAAAGGTAAATATAGAAAAAGGCCGCATAATTCGTGGCGCCTCTACATTGGCTATGCAAGTGATGCGAATGAAAAACCGCAACGCCAGCAGAACAATAAAAAATAAAATATTAGAATCCATAAGTGCCCTCAAATACAGCTTACTAAATTCTGACAAAGAGATCATTCGCGACTGGGCCGAGATCGCTCCTTATGGTGGTAATGTTATAGGTGTGAAAGCTGCAGCATTAAGATACTTTGGTAGGCCTCTCCAAAACCTATCATGGGCTGAATATGCATTGCTGGCCGTCATGCCCAACAGTCCCGGCACAGTCAATCTCACCATAAATAGAGATAAAATTTTAGCTAAAAGAAACCAACTTCTCACAAAACTACACTTCAAAGGATATATCAATAAAGATGACCTTCAAGTTTTTAAGGATGAAGACCTTCCAGTTGATATAAAATCGATACCTCAAAACGGCTATCACTTATTGCGATACTTGATAAAAAAATATCCTCAACAAAATATTTATTATGCAACATTACATGAAGATATTCAACAACAGGTTCAAAATATTGCTCAGCAAGAGTCCGATTTTTACAGATATGATGATATCAAAAACTTAGCTTGTCTGGTGGTAGATATAGAAAAAAATGAACTTTTAGCTTATGTGGGCAACGTTAAACAAGACAATGGCAGGTTTGATTATGTAGATATTATACAGTCACCACGTAGCTTTGGTAGCCTTCTCAAACCTTTTCTATATGCGCATGCTTTAAATGACAATCAATACTTACCTCATGAAATCGTGGCAGATATTCCCACGACAATTGGTGATTTCCAACCCGAAAACTTTGATGAAAAATATAGAGGAGCCGTAAAATTAGAAGAAATGGTCACCCAATCTCTTAATGTGCCTGCCGTAAGGATACTCAATGATGTGGGTCTTCAAGCCTTTTATGATAATATTCAGCTCCTTCAGCCCAAATTCCTCAATAAAGGACCTGACCACTATGGCTTGAGTCTCATATTAGGTGGCGGTGAAATGACTATGTGGGACTTAGCACGCATGTATAAAGGATTGGCTCAAAACTATTACAACATTTCTTATCCGTTTTCTGATTTCAAAACACTTAGAACTGAGGCAAATGTGGCCAAAAAAATATCTTTTAAATATTCCGCATTTGCCATAAAAAACACTGTAGAAACCATGGCGGACCTTACCCGACCTAGAGAAGAAAAATATAACCACATCTTCAAACCCAACAATAAAATTGCTTGGAAAACTGGCACGAGTTACGGACATAGAGATGCCTGGTCTATAGGATTCAATGGCAAATATATGGTAGCTGTTTGGGTTGGAAATGGTGATGGAGAAGGTAGGTACAATCTCACTGGTATCACCAAAGCAGCTCCCATAATGTTTAAAATCTTTAAAGCACTCCCCAACAATAAGTGGTTTGCTCGTCCACCACAATATAGTCGTAAGGAAACAATAAAAGTATGTCAACATTCTGGAAAAATGGCAAGTAGATTATGTAACGATGTTCACCAAGAGATAGTGGAAAAGTCAAACTCGAAATATAAACAATGTTCGCACCATATCACAGGGAGTACAGATGACTTAGGCCGTTTTATAAGTAATGAGTGCGCCCATTTGGCTTATAAAAGAGATACTTTTTATGTTTTGCCTCCCACAATGGATTTTTATCACAAAATTGCTAATCCACACTACAAAGGGTTGCCCACTCTCAGTCCTCTATGCATGTCCCAAACCGCAAAATGTCAACTTTTATATCCTCATAATGGCTTAAAAATATTCTTACCAAGGGAAAAAATGGACTCAACTAATCCTCTTATTTGTAAAGCTCATCACCATGATAAAGACGCTACTATTTACTGGTTTATGAACAATAAGCTTATAAAAACCACTAATAGTGAAAATCATGAAATAACGATTCTTCTCAATAGAGGACTTTACGAAATAACAATAATTGATGATAGAGGGCAAAAAGATTTTGCACAATTTGAAATTTTAAGTCGTTAAATCCCCAAATATATAAAGACATTTCACTTAACTCATTAAAAAAAACCTTCGATAGTTAGACTTTTTAAAAAGTTACCATTTATCTTTGTGCGCAATTGAGCTCATTATTAAGAAAATACGTCTATTCAAAAAATATAAAACCACAATACAAGTTTTATGCAAAGAAGGAAATTTATTAAAAACACATTATCAGGGTTGCCATTGGTATTTCTGACACCCTCTTTATTTTCAAGTTGCGACTCAGGTAAAAACTTTCAAACCCATAAAACTGTCATTGTGGTAGGGGCTGGAATTTCAGGTTTGGCCGCTGCCAAAAAACTGAAAGAAGAAGGATTTATTGTCAATATTTTAGAGTCACAAAATCAGGTAGGAGGAAGATTGAGAACAAATAGATCTTTGGGTGTGCCTTTTGACGAAGGGGCGAGTTGGATTCATGGTGCAGATGGCAATCCATTAACAGGACTTGCCCAAGAAGCTGGAATGGAAACCGTTTTTACTGATGATGATAGTTTTGTGGCATATGATTTGGGAGGCATTGCAATTGAGGAGTCTGCTTATGAAAAAACTGAAAAAGAATATTACGAAATTTTGGAGAATTTACACACCCATGGCAGCCTAAATCGTAGCTTTGATTCAGTCTTCAATGACATCTACCCTCAATACACCAATGATCGCCTTTGGAAGTTCATATTGTCCTCATTCATGACTTTTGATAGTGGCGACTTAGACAATTTGTCCTCATTGTATTATAATGAGGGCGAAGAATTTGGGGGGCAAGAACGTATTTCTACCAATGGCTTCGACCTCATCCCTAACTATCTTGCCAAAGGTTTAAGCATATTATTCAATCAGCGAGTAACAAAAATAAATTATTCAGGGGCAAAAATAGAAGTCACACACAATGGTCAAGTTAGCGAAGCTGATTTTGTGATAGTGACCGTTCCATTAGGTGTTTTGAAAAAATCTATCATTGAGTTTATTCCAGCTCTACCCTCTTACAAACTCAATGCTATTCAAAAAATAGGAATGAATTGCGTGAACAAATTTTTGTTGACCTGGGAAACAAAATTCTGGGATAACGAACAATATATTGCTTTCACTCCCGAGGTAATAGATAAATTTAATTACTTCGTAAATGTCAATAAATTCCACCCAAATGTCAATGCATTGATGACCTTTGCTTATGCAGAATACGGTAGGAAAACAGAAAAAATGAGCGATGTAGAAATCATAGATGAAATAATGACACATTTGAAGGATATCTATGGCAACAACATTCCAAATCCAACCCAAATGATAAGAACAAAATGGGACAGCAATGAAAATTCCTTTGGTGCTTATTCATATACAGCAGTAGGTACAGAAATGCGACATTTCGAAGATATGGCTCAAGAAATTAACAGCAAATTATTTTTTGCTGGCGAGCATACACATATTGATTATTTTTCGAATGCACATGGTGCCTATTTAAGTGGCATAAGAGAAGCTGATAAAATCATTCAATTGTAA
>CAZBCV010000071.1:0-13923 GCA_964490495.1 uncultured Aureispira sp.
GAGGTATTCTCCATCAAAAAACATAACTGTGCATTCGTACAAAATCGGTTGGGGTCGTATCGTTTTGTTCTCTTTAGTCATGGTGATTGATAGAATGTCAGTACAAAGGTAAACTATAATTTTGATATTCCAAAAATTTAACAAAAGAATACCTAAAATATAATGAAATATGTTTTCTATCTTCTATCAAAAAAAAACTCTTCTCAAACAAAATATATTTATAATTTAACTCTTTTACATATAAATTATGGAGAATTTTGTTGAGTAAGCAAGTAAAATATTATCTTTGCGCCCATGAATGATTTAATAGCCATATTTGATTTTGGTTCTCAATATACTCAGCTGATAGCTAGGAGATTGAGAGAACTCCATGTATATTGTGAAATTTACCCTTACAACAAATGGCCCGAAAATAAAGAGATAAAAGCAGTTATTTTGTCGGGAAGTCCATTTTCTGTGCTAGATGCCAATGCGTTAGATTTTGACTTAAATAGGGTGTTGGGTCAATATCCTGTATTAGGTGTTTGTTACGGAGCTCAACTTATAGCTCATAAACTCGGTGGCAAAGTACAAAAATCCAATACACGAGAGTATGGCAAAGCTGCAATGGACATACTTCAACAAGATGTGCTTTTTGACGGTATTGATAAGCAAACTCAAGTGTGGATGTCACATGGAGATTCTATCATGCAATTGCCCGAAGGCTTTGAACTTATAGCACAAACCCATGAAGTAGTAGCCGCATATAAATCAGAAGAAGGTCTCTATAAATATCCTATATATTGTATGCAATATCACCCTGAAGTCACCCATAGCTTACAAGGGAAAGACATGTTACAAAATTTTATCGAAAAAATATCTTTTTGTAATACTTCATGGACAGCAGCCTCTATGGTATCTGAGACGGTGGCGAGATTAAAAGAAGAATTAGGTGATGATCATGTCATGATGGGCTTATCAGGAGGTGTGGATTCTACGGTGGCAGCAACTCTACTTCATCGAGCCATAGGTGATCGATTGCATTGTATCTTTATAGACAACGGTTTGTTGCGTAAAGATGAATTTGAAGAGGTATTAGACTCCTACAAAGATATGGGACTCAATATCAAAGGGGTACGTGCCAATGATAAGTTTTTGGACGCCTTAGAGGGAGTTTCTGATCCAGAAGCCAAAAGAAAGATTATCGGTCGGTTGTTTATAGAAGTGTTTGAGGAGGAATCACATGGATTACCTGAGGTCAAGTGGTTAGGTCAGGGAACTATTTATCCAGACGTCATAGAATCGGTTTCTGTTCATGGGCCTTCTGTAACCATAAAGTCTCATCACAATGTGGGCGGATTGCCAGAAAAACTCAAATTGAAATTAGTAGAGCCGCTCAGAATGTTGTTTAAAGATGAAGTACGTCTTGTCGGCGAAGAGTTGGGCGTACCCCACCACTTGACTCAAAGACATCCTTTCCCAGGTCCTGGCTTAGGTATTAGAGTTTTGGGAGAAATAACGAGAGAAAAGGTCAGATTGTGTCAAGAGGCAGACAAAATATATATTGACCACCTTAAAAAATCGGGATGGTACGATAAAGTGTGGCAAGCAGGAGCCATATTGCTGCCAGTACAGTCAGTAGGAGTGATGGGAGATGAACGTACTTATGAGTTTACTGTGGCCCTAAGATGCGTCAATTCTTTAGATGGTATGACTGCAGAGTGGAGTCCATTGCCTTATGATTTGTTGGCCAAAATTTCATCAGATATAATTAATAAAGTTAAAGGAATAAACAGAGTGGTCTATGATATTAGCACAAAGCCGCCCGCTACAATTGAATGGGAGTAGCTGGATATTGATGTTTTTTTTGGGCATGCTTTCGTGTAGCACCGCACAGAAGGTCACCCTTGCAGATAAAGCCCAAATAGTGCCCTCTTCAAAAGATGTGCCCAAAGAGGTCAATGAGACTCCTTGGCAAGAAGAGTTGAAATCCGTAGTGGATACCGTAAAACCCGTAATACAACCCCGAGTGACACCTCAAAAAAGCGGGCTCCAACCCGATACGATAGTTTGGACAGATGTTACGGCGTCTTTTCCACCTATTAGAGATAAAAAACTTCCAGCAAAAGTTTCATTTTCAGGAGAGCAAGAAAAAAAAGCTGCATACAATATAAAATTATTGCTGCCTTTCAATTCCAATGGAACATCCACGCCTGAAGATTCTCGATTTGTGCATTTTTATGCAGGTGTACTTTTGGCCATTGAAGATTTGGATGACAAAGACGTTAAGTTGAATATAGATGTAATAGATACCGAAGAAGGCGCATGGAAAATTACAGATAGGCTAGATTTAATTCTCAAAGGTGAAACAGATATGATCATCGGACCTACAGATAAAGACAACTTACAAGTGATAGTCGATACCTGTCGTTCATTGGGCATTCCAGTGGTGTCGCCTTACTATACAAGCAGCAAAATGACGTTTGAAAACCCATATTACATTCAGCTAAAACCCAATCTAAAAGAGCATTTTAGAAAATTATCTGAATATTGTGTCAATAATTATAGAGCAGGGGAAGTGGCTGTATTGGTGCGCTCCAATAAACTATCTACATCGTGGGTCGATTTTTTTCAAGAAATTGCTAGAGAACAGACACGTTCCAAAAACAACTTTTATGTTCCATACATTGTGTCCATGGAAAGCTTTAATCCTGAAAATTTAGCTTTTGACAAACTATTTGCCGATCCAAAAATAAAGTCGGTGATTCTACCTAATTATTCTTTTGGAGATGAAGACTTTGTGTATTCTGCACTCAGAAAATTAATGGCTGAAAAAAGTAGAGAAATTTCAGTGTTAGGTATGCCTTTATTATTTGATTCTGATAAGGTTGCGTTTGATTTTTATTACGGCTTGAATATGAAAATCGTCATGTCAGATTATGTCAATACAAATCATAGAGCCATGAAACTATTTAGATTAAGGTATTTGGATACTTACGGTCATCTCCCTACAATAGAGGCTGTGCGCGGCTATGATTTAATGTTGTATTTAGGTACTAATATTTGGCAATATGGTAAAAATTTCCAATTCTTTTTAAGCAATGAGTCTAAAGAATTATTACAAAGTATCTTTAAAATAGAAAAAGCTTATTCTGATGATTCACCTATCAAAGATGATGTCGAAAAATTTGATTATTTTGAAAACAAACACTTAGATATCATAGAATTTAAAGGGGATAATTGGTTTAAGGTATGGAAATAGTACAAAAACTCACTGAAGGAATAAATGAAGATCGATTGGCTAAATATAAAAAATTGGCAGCCTTGAGACAAAATATGACAGTTATATTAGAAAACGTTCATGACCCTCATAATATTGGGGCGGTGATACGCAGCTGTGATGCAGTGGGTATAGGCGAAATCTTTATATTACAGTCAGACATTTCCAATCCAAAACAATATATTGGCATCAACTCTTCAAGAGGTGCTCGAAAATGGGTAAAACCTCACTATTTCACCAATAGAGATGAGTGTTTTGCAGAAGTTAAACAAAAATATAAAAAAATATTTGGTACACACTTAAGTGAAACTTCCTCTTCTTTATACCAATTAGACCTAACAGAACCCATAGCATTAGTTTTTGGCAATGAACATGCTGGCATTTCAGACGAAACGCTTAAGTTTTTGGATGGCAACTTTATAATTCCTCAATACGGTATGGTTCAAAGTCTCAATATTAGTGTTGCGTGTGCAGTATCACTTTTTGAAGCGTCACGTCAAAGAATGTTGAAGGGCATGTACAATAAGGATTTTAATGAGGATAATGCTCAACAAAATGCATTGATGGAATCTTATCTACATTCTCATTTAAAATTTTCTTGATTTTTTATAAAAACTATTTCTTGATTTCAATTTTATGTGTGAAATATATGAGTTTAGTTGAATATTTTTAAGGTTTTATCGAAAAAGCTACTTCAAAACTTTAATTAAACATAACTTTGACCTTATTTTAATAATAAATTATAGAATGACAATTGATTTAAAATCGCTTTTTGATATTGACCATCAGCAGAACGAAAAAGTAATTGAAAAGCTTTTAATCGCCCTCAAATCTGGTTTTGGACAAGAATTTGATTACATAAAGTTCAAGAAATCTTACCTTTCACTTATTGAAATGGGTATGGATGCTGATACGGCTATCAAAAGCGCTTATATGACAGCATCTACTATGGGCTTTACCAAAGAAAAACTAATTCAAAATATAGCCTTATACAAAAATCTACTCATTAAAGAAAGAGAACAGTTTGTCCAAGCGCTTAAACATCAAATATCTGTCAACATTGATTCCAAATCGATAGACATTAAAAATCTTGTCAGCAAGAAAGAAGAGAATGAACGAAAAATTATAGAGCTTCAAAATCAAAGGCAAATCATAGATAATGAAATATCTAAGTTGCAAGAACAAATAGCTTCTAACACCGACAAAATACACGCGACCCGTGATCAGTTCAAAAGTTCTTTTGATTATATTTATGATAAATTAGAACAAGATGAATCGAGATTTAATATAATTTTGTAAAATAATTAAGTATTTATCCTATTCATTTCACCATATTTATATAACTTTACCGCAAATTTAAACAATTAAAACATTATGGCAACTTTTCCAAATACAGAAATTAAACCCAAATCATTCTGGCAAAGACCAGAGGGAAAAACTGGTGCATTTTTTTTAATGGCTATGATAGCTGGCGCAGGGTTTTTACTTTTTAAGTTCAGTGCTGTCATTTTAGCCATGTTGGCTAATACAGTGGGAATTGTCGTATTACTCGGAGTTTTAGGTCTTATAATTTATATGGTTTTAGATCCCAAATGGCGTACTTTAGTATCTTATATGTATCAAAGTGTCATGAGATGGGTCACAGGTATGTTTGTCACCATAGACCCCATAGGCATTTTAAAAAATTATATAAATGATCTTCAGAAAAATCTTCAAAAAATGGGAACTCAGATTGGCAACCTAAAAGGCCAAATGAGAAAACTCATCACCATAGTAGAAGAAAACAATAAAGAAATTAGTAGCAGTATGCTCATTGCTAAAAAGGCTAAAGAGCAAGGTAATGAAAGCGCAATGCTTTTAGCCACTCGTAAAGCAGCTCGTTTGAGCGAAAGTAATGAAAAATATACAGCTCTACACAACCGTATGTCTATACTCTACAGAGTTTTGACCAAAATGTATTCAAATTCAGAAATTCTTATAGAAGATACTGTCGATCAAGTGAAAGTGAAAGAACAAGAGCGCAAAGCAATTCGTGCCAGTCATTCGGCTATGCGTTCAGCTATGTCCATCATTAAGGGTGATGCAGACAAAAGGGCTATTTTTGACCAAGCTATGGAAGTTATTGCAGACGATGTAGCCAACAAAGTAGGTGAAATGGAACGTTTTATGGAGATGTCGTCTTCATTCATGGATTCTATTGACTTGCAAAATGGCGTGTTTGAAGAACAAGGCCTAAAAATGTTGGAAGAATACGAAAAACAATCAACTTTATTACTCCTCGGTGGGAAAGAAAAAGTGGACGAAGTTCTTGAACTAAAACAACCAGAAACCATCAAAAGGTCTAATACTTCTGGCTCAGAATATGATGGACTTTTTGGATAGAGGTATTTTAATAAGCTATTGATATAGTATGTTTCATAAGATTCTTTTGGGAGAATTGTCAGTAGTAATTATTGTCTCTTGATAAACAATAGAGAAATTAAAGTAATATTAATCAGTAAGAATAAAACTTCCTGTTGAGATGGGAGTAGATTTTTCATTCTCTATAGTATAAAAATACAAGCCTGCTGACAAGAATTGTGATTTTGAGCCATCAAAAGTTCTTATTTCTACACTGAAAAAATCATCTTGTGTGGAGTATGACTTATGAAAACGCCCTTGACTATCATATATTTTTATAGTGTGTAAGGTATTATTTATATTTTCAAAAACTATTCTTCCATGTTGTCTCATAGGATTAGGAATAGCTTTTGAAGACTTATCATTGAAAACTATGTAGTCAACTTTTAAAGGCGGTTCTGTCTGACCTGAAAATCCCAATTCTAATACATAATAATTGGTGGCATTGGGGATGGGATTTTCATCAATATATGAAAAGGTCATTTTTTCATCCTCGCTCCCACAAATACCTGGTATATTGCCAATGACCTTAAAATCACTGTTACTATCAGACCTTAATATACCTGTGCCGAAGCACGTTGCACCAGCTTTCATTGTCCATGTGAGAATAATTCTAGCTCTATCTTTTGTTGCAGTAAAATTATCTAAAAGGTAATGGTCTTGTGCATAAACATGAAAGCCCGTTGATAAAATGAATAATAAAATTACAAAGCAGCGCACTGAAAGGATATCATTAAATTTATTCATTGTTTTCTTTTTTGTATCCACGAATCTTTAAGAATAAATGGTGATTTTTAATACTAAAACTCATTTTTATTAACCGTTTAGAGTTATAATAACCGATAGAAAGTTAATCTATAACCTAAATTACTTGATAAAGTGCAAACTAATATTCTTTAATATTTGTTGCGTCAACTCACCATTTTAACATTTTATAAGCCCAACTGCATTTTAAAATTGGGATCAATGTTCGGATACTTATAATCCATTGCTATTTTCAAATCCTGTTTAGCAGCCTCTATATTATTGGTCGCTAAATGAGCTTTGGCTCTTTCATAATGGTATAAACCATTGTTGTTGGAACCAATAGATATGGCTTCTGTAAAGGAAATAATGGACTCAGCTTCTTGTTTTAGCGCCCGTTGTGTTCGCCCTTTTTCATACCAAAGATCAGCATGGGTAGGAACCAATTCCAAATACTTTACAATATCTTGTAATGCTAAATCTGGCCTTCCCATGTTATGATACATGATGCTTCTATTCATATAGGCAGTAGCGTGATCTGGTTTTAATTTTATTCCTTCTGTTAAGTTGACCACGGCATTTTCTAAGTCCCCCAAACGTGCATAGGTTGCGCCTCTATTTGTCCAAAATTCTCCATCATCGGGAAGTAATTCAATGGCTTTGTTGTAGTCAGCCAACGCTAATAATAAAGAATCTCGCCCTTTAGCCATGTCAAAAAATAATCTCGCTCTGCTATTGTAAACTTGTGCTTGATTGGGCTTTAGTGCCAAACTTTGATTGTAATCAGCAATGGCTTCATTATACATTTTAATGTCGCGGTAATAGTTAGCTCTATTGCCAAAGGGAAGAGTCACTTTGTCGTAATACTTAAGAACGTGCGTCCAAAGGGTGGCACTATTTTCCCATATTTTATTTTGCTGATAAGTAACAAAACCCATCACCAAAAAATAGAGGGCCAATCCAATTGTGATCGGAGTTTTTAAGTTTGTTTTAGAATCCACCCATTTATCAATATAAAAACCCGCCATTAAGAAAAAGCCCAAATAGGCTATATACGTAAATCTGTCAGCTAAAAACCCTTGACCAGCCCCTAATATTTGTAACAAAAAAATGATATTGACGATAAAAAACGAGATTCCAAAAAACAACATCTTTTTTTTTCGGACATAGGCCCAATATAAAGTGAATAAGGTAGCGGGCAAGACCAATATTGAGGCATAAAAGTGAGCGGGTATTTGACTTGGGTATGGATAAAGTGGTGACATTTCGTAGGGTATCACCAATTTCATCACATAAACTACAAATGAGAAAGACCCGATGAAGAGACGTTGTATAAACGAAAAGTGAGTGGTTTCGGTAACAGTTTCTAACGACCCAAATGCTTTGAGCATCATAACGCCCAAAACACCAAAACATAAAGAGAGTAAAAAGAAGGGTATTTTGTTAATGATGGATTGAAAACTCCATTTTTTATCAAAGTAGTAGTCAACCACCAACAACGTAAGAGGAAGAGATACAGCTTGGATTTTTGAAAATAAAGACAGTACAAAAAATATTGTCATCCAAATCCATCTTTTACTTTTTAGGTCGTGTTTGTACAATATATATTGGAGTAATGCTGCCAAATAGAAGACGCCAAATAAGACATCCTTACGTTCTGTGACCCATGCCACTGATTCCACGCGCATAGGATGAATTCCAAACAAAAGGGCTACAATCAAAGCGCCAAAGCCGCTCATTCTAAATTGTAAGGCTATCTTAAAGACCAAAAGTACACATATTAGGTGTAAAATTAAATTGTTGAGATGCCAATTGTAGGGTTTTTCAAAACCAAAATAGGCTTTTTCAATGGCAAACGTCCATGTAGTGAGTGGGTTGTAATTTCCAATAACTCCCGACTTAGACATATCATTAAAATCTATCTTAAAAATTTCTTTAGTATCGGCCCATAAAGTCTTTTTTGTGGTGTTTTTTATAATAGGATGCTCATAAAAGTTTCGATCATCATCCCAATTGACAAAATTGTTATTGAGTGACGATGAGAAGGCTATGATAGTGACAAAAACTGCTATAAATGGCATCCACCAAGAGGACTTGTTTTCTTTAACTTTTGGGCTGATATTGGGTTTGCTTTCAGCGGTGATTGCAGACTTCTTTTTGTTATGTGCCATAAAATTATAATTATATATCACAAAATTAGTATTTTTAATTAAAAATTATCTAAGTTTCGTGATGTTTTTTTTAAAAGCTTAAAAATTTGGTTTTTGAATAAGCGATATCTAAAGTATATTGATACATATTGATGACAAAAAAACAATATGATCTATCTTTTTATAATTTTTAATAGACATAAAAAAACCTAACAGCGCCTCATTTGTTAAGGGTGTTCTAAATCTTTTGTTTGAAAAATTTATCCACACTCAATCCTTATTTCATAAAATACAAATGGCATTTATTAGGTGGTATTTTATGTGTCACTATATCCAATTATTTTGGCATACTTATTCCGCAAGAAGTGAGGAAGGCTTTGGATTATGTGCAATCTCAGCTCGTAGAATACAAATCTTTGCCATTGGACATGCAAGAAGATAGGTATGACGTAATAGGTTATGCTTTACTTATATTTGGATTGACTGTTACGGGATTTGTCATCATAAAAGGTATTTTGATGTATGCCATGAGGCAAACTATAATAGTCATGTCACGACTAATTGAGTATGACATGAGAAAAAACATCTACAATCATTTGCAAAGTTTGGACCAAAATTTTTATAGAACTCATCAGACGGGTGATATAATGGCAAGAATATCTGAAGATGTGTCAAAAGTAAGAAACTATTTAGGGCCAGGTGTTTTATATGGAATCAACTTAGTGACTTTGTGTGTCATGGTCATTTATGCTATGTTTAGTGTCAATCCCTATTTGTCGTGGATTGCATTATCACCATTACCCATTTTATCCATTTCTATATTCTACGTTAGTAAAATTATAAATCAAAAAAGTACTTTGATACAACAGCAACTTTCTGTCATTAGTACTACTGCTCAAGAGGTGTATTCAGGTATCAGAATTGTAAAAGCCTACAATAAAGAAAGCGAATTTATTGATAAATTTAAAGATGAAAGTGATATATATATGGATCGGGCACTTTCACTTGCAAAAGTTGAGTCTTGGTTTCACCCATTGATGATATTACTGATAGCTTTAAGTACGCTTTTAGTGGTGTTATTTGGAGGATATGAAGTATATGCAGGGCGCATTACTACCGGGAACATAGCAGAATTTATATTATACGTCAACATGTTGACATGGCCCGTCACCGCTATTGGGTGGATAGCCTCCATTGTACAAGAGGCTGAAGCCTCCCAAACCCGTATCAATGAGTTATTGAGTCAAAAGTCTCCGCTAGTGAATATTAATAATGAAGTGTACGATATAAAAGGAAATATTGAGTTTAGAAATGTAACATTTATATATCCTAATACGGGTGTGGTAGCACTTTCAAATGTAAGTTTTACTGTTAAGCAAGGCGAAAAAGTAGCCATTATGGGAAAAACAGGGGCAGGAAAAACTACAATTACTGAACTATTAACACGGACATACGACGCCACAGAAGGCGAAATACTCATAGATGGAAAAAATATCAAAGAACACAATCTAGAACTATTAAGAAATAAGATGGCAGTAGTTACTCAGGAGACATTTTTATTTTCGGATACTGTAGAATCCAACATTTCGTTTGGAGAAGAAAATGTACCTTACGACACTATCAAACAATATGCGGAATATGCCTCAGTCCTTGATGATATTGAACGTCTTCCACAAAATTTTAAAACTATGGTAGGGGAGAGAGGTGTCACTCTATCTGGTGGCCAAAAGCAAAGAATTTCTATCGCGAGGGCTTTTTTGAAAAACCCTGACATTGTGATATTAGATGATGCTCTTTCTGCGGTGGATACTACTACAGAACAAAGTATTTTAAGTTATTTTGAACAATCTCTCAATAATAGAACAGCTTTTGTCATATCTCATCGGGCCAACAATCTATTGAATTATGATCAAATAATTGTGTTGGATAATGGAAAAATTTGTCAGATAGGCCTCCATTCTGAACTTATAAATGAAGAAGGTTTTTACAAAAGTATTCATGAGGTTCAAAATAAAAATCTTAGAAATCCAACAATCTCATAGTGTTTTATCATATTTTTTTGAATTTATATTTTGATTTTTAGATTTAATTTATAAATTTGTCCTTAATTTAAAAATATTTGTATTGTGGAACAGGATAAACATAGAGATAATAACAGTGTTTACTCTTCAAAAGTAAGAGCAGGTAAGAGGAGAACGTATTTTTTTGATGTACGTAAAACCAAGAGTGATGACTATTTTGTTACGTTGACTGAAAGTACTCGTAAGGCCAATGGTGATGGTTTCGATAAACATAAAATCTTTTTGTATAAGGAAGATTTCAATAGGTTTATGAAAGAGCTTTCCAATGTAGTCGATCATGTAAAAAATGATTTGTGTCCAGATTTTGACTATGAAGAACATGAGCGAAGACAGGATGAATACGAGAGACAAAAATCTGAAAACGACACAGAAGATAAAGATGAAGTAAGCTGGTAGTTTCTGTCTTTATTAAATGTGGCTTTTTCGTTATCTCAAATACACTGATGAAGTTGTTGAGATGATAAATACAAACTAAATTTTTATTTTGTTTACTAAATAAAAACACAAAAAAATCTTTGATTGACACACTCAATTAGTAAGATTTTATAAAAACATTATCTTTTGAAAATCTTATTAGTATCAGCAACAATAAACGAAATTAAAGAAGTTATTGAAGTTTTAGGATTGAGTTCTTTCACGGAAAGTTTTAAAAATATCATATACAAAGGGCATACAATAGATATTCTTTTAACTGGAGTGGGCATACCTAAAACAGTATTTTCGCTTACTCGATGGCTGGAAAAAGAAAAGAATTACGATTTCTGTATTAATTTAGGTATTTGTGGTGCATTTGATCTTCTGTTGCCGTTAGGCAGTGTGGGGGTGATTACCGACGATCGTTTTGGTGATTTAGGGTTAGAAGCTGCTGATGAAAGTTTTGTTGAACTACATGAAGAAGGAGTAGAAAGTTACACATTTCCATTCAATGAGCACGGCTGGCTTGTTTCCGAATATTCAAAAAAATCAAAATTAAATTTGAAAAAGTGGAAAGCAGTAACGGTCAATAAAGTGACGGGTAGTGAAAAATCAATACAGAAGCTAAAAGAAAAATACAATGTAGATGTTGAAACTATGGAAGGCGCAGCAATTTTTTTTACTTGTGGTCATTATAATTTACCATGTTTGCAATTGCGAGCAGTATCGAATCATGTAGAGCCACGCGACAAAAGCAAATGGAAAATAAAGTTGGCTATTTCAAATTTAAAATTAGCTTTTGAAAGTTTTATGGATAGCCTCAAATAATAAAGTTATACTTTTTGAATTATAATCTTCTGTTGTTTTATGTATTTGAACATCATCATTAAAATGCCATCATAAATTCATTAAGGTTGTTTTGGCTATCTAGACCTATTTTCTTTCGGATTCTATATCGACCTATTTCGACACCACGAACAGATATATTTAGAAGAGGTGCAATTTCTTTAGTGGACATATTCATACGGAGGTAAGCGCATATTTTCAAATCTTTTGCAGATAAATTTGGGTATGCTGATTTTATTCGTGAAAGAAAATCATTGTGAGCTTTATCAAAATTTAAGGAAAAATTTTCCCAACTATCGTCCTCTATCAATTCATTTTCAATGATTGTTACCATCCTATTAAGTTGTTTTCTGTAAGCCTCATTGTCAGATTCTTTCATAAGATGTTTTACCTCTTCTTTGAGCTTTGATAGAGTTTCATTTTTATGAACTACTTTCAGTTTAGCTTGGGTGAGTTCAAAATTAATTTTATCTATTTCATTCAAAACATGCGTTGAGTTTAATTCTTTTTCTTTCGATGGTAAAAATATATTGTCTTCCATATTGTCAACAAGAATTATATTTTCATTGGTTTGAATATTTTCTTTGTCCATTTTCTTTTTATTCTTTGTTTTAAGCTTTTTTAGTAAAGTAAATAATATTATACAAGTTAATATTGTTAGACTAAGATAAATGCTAATATCTTCAAGTTTTATGAGTATTATTATAATGTATTTCAAAATTATTTATACTTCAAAATTATTTAAAAAACCCAATAAATCATCGTCTGGAGAAATACCTAATTTTTTCCTTAATCTAGACCTTGTTATATATATACTGGAAGGCAAAACATGCATGATTTCAGCTATCTCTTTGGAATTCATTCCGGTTTTTAGGTAAACACAAAGCCTCAAATCTTGAGAGGTTAATTGTGGGTATTGGCTTTTAAGATTTTTAATGTAAGACTGATGAATTTCATCCATTTGCAATTCAAATGTCTTGTCTTCAGTATTTGTAAATTCGTCCACCAAGATGGTTATTTCATGCCACTTAGTTTTAGTTTTTGATGGAAGATCATCAGCTTCCTTCAATTTTTCTTTAATTTTAGTGATCAGATGACTTTTATCTTCGTTTTCTTTAGCCAACTTTACTATTTCTAACCTTTTATCTTTTATTTCTTGGTTTAATCGACTCTCTATTAATATATGCCTATTTTCTATGTCATTCAATTGTTTGGTTTGGTCTTTTTTCGTTTTCAGTAATCTATTGTCAAGATTGTTATTTTTTTTATTTAATCTATAAACATAATATAAAAGCCCAATAAGAGTTAATAAAAATAATGTATAAAAAGGTGTTAAGACCCAAATTTTCAAAAGTTCGAAATGGAATAAGAATGCCATTATCTTCATGGGAAGAAGTGAGCATTTTGCAATAAGGTATGTATCGTATTTTGTGATTTCAAAATACGATAAAGAGATGACAAAAAAAGAATATTGGCTAAAATTAAAGACCACTCTTATGTTGTTTTACCATTGAATATTTTTAAAATTGAGGAGACCTCACTTTAAGTCTCCTCAATATTTTATTCTTTTATTTAATGATTAATTTTTCTGAATACATATTACCATTTTTGTCCGATGCTTTCAATATATAAACGCCTGTTTGTATTGAGGCCGTCTTAATTATATTTCCGAATCCTAACATAATCTTTTGACCATTAATATTCATGATTTCAAATTGATGAATATCCTCATCTAATCTTACTATTTCGCCTGATATAACCGGGTTAGGATAAACCTTAAGTTTTGACCAAGTGATATTTTCGGTATTTGATGTTACGTCATAAAAATAGACATTGTCAACATAAACAGTACCAGCAGCAACGGGCAGACCAGACAGTATCAACTGTGCAATATTTTTTCTATTGGCCAGGTTAACAAAATCTGTCAACGGCACATCTAAACTCAACCATTGGCTTTGATCTGGATTTTCTACAACTATTTCATGTTCAGTATTGTCACCATTTTCTTCGAACATGCCATTAGGACCAA
>CAZBCV010000072.1:0-13871 GCA_964490495.1 uncultured Aureispira sp.
CCTGGTCTTTGCCATGTTCTAAAAGATGCTCCTATTGTTGATTTTTCATTCAAATAATAATCAGCACCTAAACTAATATTGAGAAAACTGTAATTATACTCATCATAGTTAATATTCCTATACACTTCCGACTCAATATTTCGTTTTATGTCAGCAGTACTAAATCCTGTCCCTTTATTGTAAGAAACATTTGTAAAAAAATTAACTTTACCTTCTCTATAATTAAAATTGGCTGAAGGGTTGATTCTTCCATAATCTCTCAGACCACGCCCAAAATCACTTTGGTCCATGCGGTATCCCGAAGTAGTAAATGATAAGGTTGTTTTCCACCCTAAATCAGCATTTCTTTTGAGCACGACATTGAGTATAGGACCTCCAGCAGCATCAAATGCAGCGCCGGGTTGAGTTATGAGTTCTATTTTGTCTATTTGGTCTCCAGGCATATCTCTCAATAAAGCATTCATATCTGCATAAGGCGAGGGTTTTCCATCTATCCATATTTGGAGATTTTGGCTACCGCCCAATGTTACTCTTTCTTGAGTAACAACTATACCGGGTACTTTTTGCAATATTTCCATGGCTGTGCCGCCCGCTGCCACAGCACTGTTGGCAACATTGACCACCAGCCTATCAGATTTTTGTTCTAAAAAGGGTCTCTTTACAGAAATGACGGCTTCATTAAGCAAGACGCCTCTTTGCAAAAACATCAAATCAATTGTGGCTTTTTTATTCGCTTGCTTTAATTCAAATATATCAGAATAAACTTCATTATACCCTAAATAGGAGGCTTGAACCCGATACATTCCTGCTGGAATATTCTCTATAGAATAAAGACCATTGTCGTCAGTCAAACTCCCTTTAATCAATGTAGAATCACTCGCCATAATTAATGAAATACTTCCAAAAGCGATAGGTTGACCATTGTCATCTGTTAGCGAACCTGAAATATTAGTTTGTGACCATGAAATAATACTGAGATAACAGACAATAAAAAAGGTGAAAAATGGCTTCATTTGTTTGGTTTTTTGAAATTGGGTTTTTAAACATCAGTTTAATGACGCTGAAAATAAATAAAGGGTTGCAAAAGGTAAAAAATAATAATCCTCCTCATCAAAAGTATTGATTTTGTCCCTTAGGATTTAATAAAGCGATTGAATTTTATTTTTGCTTTTAATAATGCAGTTTATCAGTATTATTTAGATTAAAATTAAACCATTATAGTGTTATTGATATTTATATGAAAGAGATAAAATAATCTATTCATGCGCATAGCCAATCCATTATATGACCATGCTTTTAAATACTTAATGGCTAATGAAAAATTAGCTCGTAAGGTATTATCTACTATCATTGATAGAGATGTCATTTCTGTAGATCTGTCGCAACAAGAAATAGTGATAGAAGATGAAATAAGAAATTTTACCTTGTACAGATTGGACTTTAAGGCCACCATCAAAAATAGTGACGGAAAAGAAGAGACCGTACTCATAGAGCTTCAAAAATCTAAGCTTCCGACCAATCTACAAAGATTTAGGACATATTTAGGGAGCAATTACATGGAACGCAGAATGAAAAAGAAAGTGGATTCTCAGGAGGAATACATTGAGACATTGCCTATCATTGCTATTTATATATTAGGATATAATGTAGAAGACATACCCTATTTAGCCACAAAAATAGATAGAAAGATAATAGATGCTTCTACAAAAGAAGAGGTGGAGATAAATAGTGACTTTATTGAACTATTGACGCACACGACATTTATACTTCAAGTGAGACGTTTGCCGAAAGATAGGCGCACCAGAATAGAAAGGTTTATGACATTATTTAATCAAAGATGGGTAGAAGAAGATGAGTCGTACATCATAGATTTGGAAGAGGTCCCTGTGGGTTTTGAAGATATAGCTGATTATCTAGGCAATTCATTAAAAAACGATGAATTGAAAAAGAATTTGATGGCTGAGCGAGAGATAGAGGATTTGTTTGCCATCACAGAAGCCAAATTTTTACAAAAAGAAGAAGAAATAAAAAGACTTACTCTTTTAGAACAAGAGGAACGCAGACAAAAAGAAGAGGAACGCAGGCAAAAAGAAGAAATATTAGGTAAAATGATAAAAATGATGGTGGATATGGGTAAGTCAAAAGAAGATATAATTGATGAATTAAAACTTGACAAGGAAACCATATTGAGATTAATGTGATAAATGGTATTATATGACATGCAAATTGTCATATAAAAAATATTAAATACATTATTAATGAAGATCACCGATTTAAGAAAAATAGTCAAATCAAAAAAGAAAGCAGAATTAGAGGAAATAGTCATAAAACTCTATAAGCTTGTCCCTAAAGCTAAAATAGAAACTTCCGGTATTGATATAGAAATCGATCCTAACCAAGTCTATATAGAAGCAGCACCTCAGAATAATTCCAAAGTCGAGGATAAACTTTTGTCTGACATAGACTTTTTTATTGGAAATTTTTTAGCTCAAAATTATGGAACACCCAATAGAATCATACCTAAGGCGAAACGCTCCAAGTGGAGATTTGAAGTGATGGGCTACATGAAAGAGATAGATAAATTATGGGATAAATCAGACCAGAAAAAAGAATTCGCTGATATTTATACAGAACTTTATAAAGCATTATGTGAAGGTTGTAGTTTCTATTTGGTCTCATCTGAGGATGTATTTGCATCGATTCGTTTGCCTCAAGAAGAATTTCTAAACAAATTAATCAGCCGCCTCAACCAAGTCTATGCAGGAGATGAACTTTATAGTAAAATTACCCAATTACTAGAATTAGATGGACTTTCACGCGAAACAACCTATTCAGATTTGTATTGGACAGTGACATCAACATTTAATAACCCACTTTTTTTAGAAGAATTGTATGAAAGATTATGGTTGAGATATGAGTCCAATAAATCTGAATATTTAATAAAAAAGAAAAAAGACCGACATTTATCCAATTATTATTTAATGAAAAAGGTTGAGGGGCTTATCATTATTTTAGTGAGTTGCTCAGATTTCGACAAAGTACAGCAAGTGGTCCATCAAGAATGTCATTTTTATGACAATAACAAGGAAATATTATATTTCATAGTAACTCGTTTTTTGTTAAAACCTTCTTTCAAAGCACAAAAGCATATCTTTGCCATTTTGGATGAAGCCAAAGCTAACAACATAGCATTAAGGAGCTCTTTACTCAAATTACATGAGGCATTAAAAATGGATATCAATAAAGACTTGTCTAACGTGTATTTATAGAAATCACACCAAGACCCAACCCCGTTCCCGAAGAGTAGTAAAACTAAATGACTCTAAAAAGGTCTCCCAATCTCCTGATATTTCTTGAAAATAACTGTCTTTTAAGTCTTGTAAAGTGTATGTGTCTTTTTGATCAATGGATGTGTGTATAAGCCATTCTGAAAGCCACTCAACTATTTCACTATCCAAAAATACACTTTCTTTGCCCGCTTTTGTGATAAATATAAGTTCAGCCCACGCCTCTTTGTTTTTCTTAGATTTTTTGGGATAAATTATTTCTACAGGATGACCGCCCAACCATATCATTCTATCTATCAGTCGTTGTTTTTTGGGATCTCTATGAAGAACTGATTGAATATAATGAGAGGGTACACTTGTATTGGGCACTTTATGTTCAAACCATACATTTAATGGTTCGTCCAATCCTGCACTTCGCATATAATTAAAAAGGGACAGTTTGAGGCCATCGGAATATTTTTCATGGTCTGCACCGTTGGGGTCTTCGTGATAGTAGTCATTCTCAGCAAAACCTCCAAAACGAGGTCCAGTCATCACTACATCAAAATCTTGAGGTTGGAGTCCCACAGGACTATGTGCCGTCATAGCAAATTGGTGCCAAAATCCCGACTGAAGTACGCCAGACTCAAACATCTGTCGCACCATCTCTAGACTATCTATCGTTTCTTGATCGGTTTGAGTTGGGAATCCATACATCAGATAAGCATGCACCATGATACCACTTTTATTAAAATCTTGACACACTTGAGCTACTTGTGCCACCGTAACGCCCTTTTTCATTTTTTCCAAAAGTCTATCAGAAGCCACCTCTAATCCTCCCGTCACGGCAATACATCCAGAAGCGCGCAAAAGCTGACAAAGATCTGAAGTAAAGCTTTTTTCAAATCTGATATTGGTCCACCATGTGACAGATAAATTGCGCTTGATAATTTCTAAGGCTAAATCTCGCATCAAAGCTGGAGGCGCAGCTTCATCTACAAAATGAAATCCATTTTTTCCTGTTTGATGAATTATTGATTCCATTCTATCACACAAAATGGAAGCCGAAATAGGCTCATATCTACTTATATAGTCTAATGTCACATCACAAAACGAACACTTTCCCCAATAGCAGCCATGTGCCATGGTGAGTTTATTCCACCAGCCATCACTCCAAAGTCTATGCATGGGATTGACCACTTCTATGACAGATAAGTAATCATTCACCCTCAAATCGGAATAATCGGGTGTGCCAGTTTCCCTTTGAGGAATGTCCAACTCTTTACTCCCATTCATATACTGTACTTGTCCATTCTCCCTCAAAAAAGTTCTTTTCAATTCTTTAATGACCCTATTTCCTTCCATATACTCGATCAAATGGGCCAATGGGGCTTCTCCATCATCCAAAGTTATAAAATCTACAAAATCGAAGACTCTGCTGTCATAAACACTCCGCAATTCTGTATTAGCATAGCCACCGCCTAAAGCCACTTTGATATGCGGATGATGCAATTTTATCCACTGACCACATTTAAATGCAGCTAACAAGTTGCCTGGAAATGGAACCGATAGACAAACTAAATCAGGGTTAAATCGATCTATATGTTCTTTTAGAATGCTTTTCATGAGCTGAATTGTCCATTTATCTTCAGCAACAATGTGGCTTAACATTTCATCAAAAGATGTGGCTGTGCGTGCTATTCTTTCCGCATATCGACTAAACGAGAAGTCTTCATCTACGGTTTCTGCTATCAAATCGCCCAAATCCTCAAGATACAATGTACAAAGGTGTCTAGCTTTATCATGAATGCCCATATCTCCAAAAGCCCATTCCAAATCTTCCATATTGTCAAATCTATGGCCACGAGGCAAGTAGTCTTCTTGACTTAATATATAGGCTAAAGTAGGGTTTTTGTTTTGTAAAAAACTAATAACAGAATCTATAGTATGGATATAATGTCTTTTGTTCGCAAATACTCTGAAAGCATTTTCGGAAAGACTAAAATCATCCCTTTCTAATGTTGCAAAAAGATGTATTATTCCCTCTCTTGTAAACATTCTTAAGATCACTTCTATACTCAAATCCAATTGGAACGATTCTGTTTGTAAGGTATTCAAAAACCCTTTAATGTAGGCCGTAGAAGGATACACTGTATTCAGTTGCGTAAATGGCGGAATGATAAGAAGGACTTTCACTTTATATTTTTTTTATTACAAAAAATTAATCAAATAAATCATCTAATTGGCCCAATTTCATCATTTTTATAAAGCATCTAGTAGAAGCAATGACATCAGCACGAGCATTGCCCACCGGATTAAAAGCAGTTCCAAAACATTTGGCGTGCAATTCGGGCAATGTGGGATACTTATATTTAGCACCAAAGCCCTTAAGCTTACAATAATATGTACCCTCTTCCATCAGACAAAACCGAGATTTTTTAAACAAATTGATACTTTTTTTCATGCGGACATATTCTGCACCAACGATGTTTTCATTATAGTTAAGGTTATGTGCAAAAATATATTCTGCTTTATCAATACATTCAGTAAATTTGTTCAAAATCTCTTCTAAGGGCATTGACTTTTTAGCTATATCTTCACTATCGATTATGGCTTTTGTCATAGATTTTTCGTCAAATTCAAAGCCTTCAGGAATAGCTATAAAATCATAATCTTCCATAGGTTTGTATTCTTTGTCCAACAATATCCAACTGATATGCATGAGCCGTGGCCAGGCTTTAGTATCTGTAAAATTGGCCTTAAAATCAGGTTTTTGAGCCGTACCTGAAACATCAAAAATTAAATACATAATAATATAATTAGAAGTTAGAAGCCTGCCTGCCGATAAAACGTCAGTTAGTCAGATTAGAAATTAGAATTTGATATTTTACCACCGAATAAACACCCGTCAGGTTTTACAATCATTTTAGTTAAAATGAGAAGTTAGGAAATCAATACGTTCAGCATCTTTTCGGCCAAAAGAGCATTTGTGCTTTCAGAAATTCTATGTCTAATGATTTTGTCATCATATCTGATGGCATAAAAATGATAATTCCCTTGAGCATCTTTACTACAATAGGCCTCTATATTGTCTAAACCTTTTTCTTGGGCCATCATTTTCAATTGACGGCAAGGCTGACTAATATCGCTTATATCAAACTTATGAAGCTGTCGCAATGTTTTAAAAACTTCTATTTTTTCTTGAAATACCACTAAAGCGTATATACCTTTTCCTGTTTCTGGCCATATTTCGGTGGCATGAATTGGGAAAAAATCATATTTTTCATGTGGAAACAGATGAAGTAAATCGGTTTCAACAATGAATGAGTCATAAGCAGAAAAACTATCATTTGAGCCCACAACACATTTTATTTTATCGTTAAGATAACCTACCTGAGCTTTCATATAAAGAGAAGACACCGCCATTGAAGCGCCATCAGCCAATCGCAAATCATTACCCATCGACACCTTTTCTTTTTTTATTCCTAATTGGTATTGGATCGTATTTTGATAAATTAATGCAGCAATTTTAGTTTTATTTTTATTGCTGTAAGGTACATGTCTAAGTTCTACAATGCAAGCATCTATATTCTCATTATTCAAACAAGTTTCTATGTTCTTCCAATCATTTAAATCAATTTCCACAAGAATCTTATTGATATCTTCAAAGCTTTCTAAAAAACTGTGCTGTCCATGATTAAATCCAATATTTATCGGATTATTTACTTGCATCATATAAAGATATTTTGAAAAATTAATGATTATTTATTTTGGAAAATACGGTGTTTATCCCAAAAAAATGCAAATATACGGACATTATAAGCGAATTAGTCTTAAAAAAATGTAAACACTTGAAATTATTTACTTCAAAACAGACAAAATAAGTACCTTTGTGCATGCAAATAACAGCCCAAATTATAGCCGATATATTGAACGGCGAACTCATAGGAGATCCAAAATCAGTCATCACTGGTCCAGGCAAAATCGAAAAAGCTGAGGCAGGTCAAATCACTTTTTTAGGAAATCTTAAGTATAAGGAATATATCTACGATACACATGCTTCCGTGGTATTGGTGGATAGAGACTTTTTGGCTGAAAAACCCATTGCAGCTACACTCATCAAAGTAGATAATGTGTACAATGCTCTAGCGATATTGATGGAAAAATTTAATACTACCCTTTCAGTATATGATGGTATTTCATCCACTTCCGCCATTGATGCCTCAGCAATTATTGGCAATGATGTTAAAATAGACGACTATGTCATCATTAAAAAAAATGTAAAAATAGGCGATAAAACAATCCTCTATGGGCATGTTTTTATTGGAGATAATGTAAAAATAGGCCAAAATACGATAATTTATCCAGGTGTTAAGATTTATCATAACTGCATAATTGGAGACAACTGTATTATCCAAGCTAATTCTGTCATAGGGAGCGATGGATTTGGTTTTGCTACCGACGAAAAAGGAAATTTTAAAAAGATTCCTCAAACAGGCAACGTTATTGTAGAAAATAACGTTGAGATAGGGAGCAATACAGTCATAGATAGAGCCTCAATGGGGTCAACAATCATCCAAAATGGTGCAAAATTAGACAACCTCATTCAAATAGCTCACAATGTGACAATAGGTAGAAACACAGCTATGGCAGCTCAAGCTGGTATTGCTGGTAGTACTCAAATAGGGAATAATTGTATGATAGGTGGGCAAGTGGGAATAGTAGGACATTTAAAAATAGCTGATGGAACAATGATACAGGCACAATCTGGTATCGCTTCATCTGTAAAAACACCTCAATCCAAACTCTATGGAACTCCTGCAATAGACTATTCTAATTATTTAAAATCTTATGCTTATTTTAAAAAATTGCCTGATTTAGCACACCAAATGAGACAATTACAAATTGAAATAGACAAATTAAAAAATAATAAATATTAAAATCATTATTTTTATCTATGGTGCAAACAAAATGTATTTTAACAAAAGAAATATCCACCTTTGGTGTAGGTCTTCATACAGGAAGCTCTTGCTCATTAACACTCAAACCAGCTGAATCAGGTAGCGGAATAAAGATTTTTAGAACAGACTTAGAAGGATGTCCCGCCATTCAGGCCGATGTTTCCAAAGTTATAAATACACAAAGAGGCACAACGCTCCAGTCAGGAAGTGCAACAATTTCTACCATCGAACACTTGATGGCTGCATTGCATTTTTTAAAAATAGAAGATATAGATATCTATGTTGATGGCCCAGAAATCCCTATATTAGATGGTAGCTCACGACCTTTTATTGATTTATTAAAAAATAGCGGTTTAGAAGAGGTCGAATCTACAAAAGATATTTTGGTTATACAAGAGCCCTTCACCTTTATTGACGAAGAAACCGGGGCCGAATATACAGTCTTCCCTTCTGACAATTTAGAACTTAATACGATATTGAATTTCCCAAATGATGAAATGGGAGACATGATTGCTATTATGAAAAATGTAGAAGATTTTTATAATGATTTCTCTGATTGTCGAACTTTTGTATTTCTTTCAGAAATTGAAAAATTATTTGATGCTGGATTGATCAAAGGAGGAGACATAGACAATGCTTTAGTTATTCTGGACTGCCAAAAAAGCCCAGAAGAAATAGAAAGAATTAAAATAAAATTGGGGAAGCCTGATGTTCAAGTTTCTAATTCAGTGCTGAGTACTACACCCATGAAGCATCTTAATGAGCCCGCCAGACACAAACTTCTTGACCTCCTTGGCGATCTCTATCTTTTAGGTAGATCACTACGAGCAAAAATTATTGCAACAAAACCTGGCCATACTTCCAATGTCAAGTTGACTCAAATTCTTAAATCTAAATATATAGATTATAGAAAAAATATGGGACGACCCACATATGACCCCAATTTAACTCCCAAAATGGATGTTGAACAAATAAAAAATATTTTGCCCCATCGATATCCATTTCTTTTGGTTGACAAAGTTACAGAACTTTCAGAAACTCATGTTGTAGGCATTAAAAACATCACGGTGAATGAAGGTTTCTTTCAAGGTCATTTTCCGGACAACCCAATATTTCCTGGAGTATTACAAATGGAAGCCTTAGCCCAAGTAGGAGGTATTTTAGCCTTGAATATTCTTGCTAAAGAAGGTGAAAAATGGGACACGTACTTTCTAAAAATGGACGAGGTCAAATTCAAATCCAAAGTTATACCTGGTGACACCTTGATTCTAAAAATGGAACTGAAAGAACCCATTAGAAGAGGCATTGCAACTATGATAGGAAGCGCCTATGTAGGGAATAAACTTGTATCTGAGGGAATACTTACCGCACAATTAATAAAAAGACAAAATGATTGATAAGTTAAGTTATGTTCACCCCAATGCTCAATTAGGTAATGGTGTGACTGTAGAACCTTTCGCGTATATTGGAGCCAATGTTGTCATAGGAGAAGGTACGTGGATTGGCCCACATGCTACTGTAATGGAAGGAGCTTTTGTTGGTAAAAATTGTAAAATATTTCCTGGTGCAGTTGTAGGAGCTATTCCCCAAGACCTAAAATATAAAGGTGAAAACTCTACCCTCATAGTCGAAGACAATGTCATTATCAGAGAATGTTGTACGCTCAACAGAGGTACTCAAGCCAGCATGACCACCAAAATAGGTAAAAATACTCTTCTGATGGCTTATGTACACGTAGCTCATGATACATTTATTGGTGAAAATTGTATCTTAGCTAACAATGTCAATTTAGCTGGACATATTGAAATAGGTAACCATGTCATTATCGGTGGCTTGTCTGCTGTGCATCAATTTGTGAAAATTGGTGATCATTCGATGATTGGAGGAGGCTCATTGGTAAGAAAAGATGTACCGCCCTATATAAAAGCAGCACGTGAACCATTGTCATATGCCGGTGTCAATTCATTAGGGCTCAAAAGACGTGGTTTTACACAAGACCAAATTCATCATATACAAGATATTTATCGTGTTTTATTTGTTAAAAACAGTAATGTTAAAAAATCCATTGAAATAATTGAAGCCACTATAGAAGAAACTCCAGAAAAACAATATGTTCTACAATTTCTTTACAATGCCGATAGAGGTTTAATGAAAGGATTTAAGCAATAATGAAAACTCAATTAGAAGCCAATAGTCTCTCTAAAAAGTACGGATTTCAATGGGTGATCAAGGATTTCTCCCATCAATTTACTGACGACAATATAGTAGGTATATCTGGTAGAAATGGGAGTGGAAAATCCACATTGATAAAAATGTTATGTGGATACCTTTCACCGACTTCAGGTAAAATTTCTTATATGTTGGACAACAAACCAACTTCTCGTCATCAAATTTTCAAACACATTTCTCTTTCTAGCCCATATATTGATGTGGTTCAAGAATATACCCTTGAAGAAATGTTGACTTTCCATCAAAAATTCAAACCCTTTAAACAAAAAATAAACTATTCTGCTTTTGAGGAATTAATTGAACTTAAAGGACAAAAAACTAAACTCATTCAGAATTTTTCTTCAGGCATGAAACAAAAAATAAATTTAGCCTTGAATATACTTTCAGATACTCCTATATTATTTCTTGACGAACCTACCTCTTTTTTGGACACACATGCCAAAGATTGGTTCAAAAATCTGCTTCAAAAGAATACATCTGAAAGACTTGTAATTATAGCTTCCAATGACAACTTTGATTTAGACTTGTGTGAAGAAGTAGTAGGCATATAAAAAAGGGCCAACATAAAATGTTAGCCCTTTTTATATTTTAACAATCGACCATTATTAGTTCAAAAACTCAAGGCTTCTATCAATAAATTCCGTTAATTGTTCTCCTTTTAACATATTTTGATTGAGCAATGCTAAGTCATGTAAGTAATTAGCGAAAGAAGCTTTTTTATCAGCACTTTTCATTTTTAATAACTTATCAGCTACTAATGGGTGATTGGTGTTAATGACTACATTGTGGCTATCTGGAAACATATTCATATCCATCCCTTGAAGCGCTTGCATCTCTTTCATCCTACGCATAAACTCTGGCCTAGTGATAACAACTGGATGATCACTTGGGGACATTGCTTTAAGTTCAATTTGACCAGCACCCAAATTTTTTAGTGAGGTGGAAAATATTTCCTTAACCTTGTCCTGCTCAGTTTCACTCAATACTGACTCTTTCTTTTCATCTTTTTGAACCAAATTATCAGGTGTATCAGAATCCACACGTACAAACGTCATTTCGTGCCCTTTGTATTCAATATGTTGCATAAAATGATTGTCAATAACGGTGTCCATTTCCAAAACATCATAGCCATATTCTTTAGCTGCCTTTATGTAGGCATGTTGTGCTTTATTATCATTGGCGTACAAACATATTATTTTATTGTGCTTGTCTGTTTGTGTAGCCTTTACCTTATCTTTGTATTCTTCTATCGTAAAATGCTCTTCATTAAGATTTTTCAACAAAACAAAAGACTTAGCTTTCTCTTCAAATTTTTCATCTGAAATCATGCCATACTTAACGAAAGTACTTATCTCTTTCCACTTATTATTATATTCTTGTCTATCTTCCTTAAATAAACTATTAAGTTTTTCAGCCACTTTTTTTGAAATGTAAGAATTAATCTTCTTAACATTACCATCCGACTGAAGGTAACTTCTACTTACATTTAATGGTATATCTGGTGAATCTATAACACCATGAAGCAACATTAAAAATTCAGGTACAATTTCCTTGACATCATCAGTGATAAACACTTGATTGGAATACAATTGAATTTTATTTTTTTGAACCTCAAAAGAATTATTGAGCTTTGGAAAATATAAAATTCCTGTTAAATTAAAGGGATAATCAATATTGAGGTGTATCCAGAACAATGGTGGCTGACTAAATGGGTGCAATTCATTGTAGAAATTTTTATAATCCTCATCTACCAAATCAGTAGGTTTCATTTTCCACAATGGTCGAGGATTATTTATAATATCATCTACTTCAGTTTTAATTTCTTGTTTTTCATCACCTTCTCCTTCCCATGTGCTTTCCGTCTTCGTGCCAAACTTAATTTCTATAGGTAAAAATTTACAATATTTATTGAGAAGTTCTCTAATTCTTGACTCCTCTAAATACTCTTTATTCTCTTCATTGATATAGAGGATTATTTCAGTCCCTCTCTCAGCCTTATCATAGGGTTCAAGTTCAAATTCCGGATTACCATCACAAGACCACTTAACAGCAGGTGCATCTTGATAAGACTTTGTGATAACTTCAACTTTATCAGCGACCATAAAAGCAGAATAAAATCCTAAACCAAAATGACCAATAATTGAAGCATCATCTTTGTACTTAGAAAGAAATTCTTCAGCAGATGAAAAAGCCATTTGATTAAGGTATTTATTTACCTCTTCTTCTGTCATTCCAATACCCCTATCAATGATATGAAGTGACTGGGATTCATTATTAATTTTAACTTCTATTTGGGTATTGCCAAGTTCCCCTTTGAAATCCCCTTTTTGTGATAAAGTTTTAATTTTTGTTGTAGCATCTACAGCATTAGAAACTAATTCTCTCAAAAATATTTCATGATCTGAATAAAGAAACTTTTTAATAATGGGGAAAATATTTTCCGCTTGAACTGATATATTACCTTTTGTCATAATGAGTTTATTATTTTATACAATAAGAGTTTTGTCAAACATTATGCCATGCATAGAACTTTGACATTTTGGCAGAATAATAATAAATATTGACACTCAAAAAAGTACATTTAATACAATTTATGACGAATCTCATTTTGAAAAACAATTTTGCTCATTGAACTTCTTTATACAAAATATGACCTTTGAGTTATTAATATTTAACTAAAATTTTCTTATTATGGATACTTTGAACAGTATATTGTTATCAGATTTACATTTTGAACACGTCCAATGGTTGAATGAATTGAGATTTTGGGAAGGTGAATTAAATTCATTCAACAACAGACTCAATGAAACTATCCAAAAGGATATTGAACAGAATGTAAAAATAAAAATTGAACACTTCTATAATAAATTTCTCATTCATGGGAATGCTATAGACCAAATTAAAAACGAGATAAAACAACATGAGAGTCATTTAGCTCAATTAGCCATTAACTTCGATGACAATTTGTCCAATAATTTTTTAGAAAAACACGCAGACGTTAGAGACAAACTAAATATAGAGCGGAATATGTATGGTGAACTCAAAAATGAATATTATACATTCTTAACACAGGTAAGAAAAGACCTACAATTTTCGTAAATTTTCTCAAGGTTAAAAAAATGGATGAATTCACTAAAATGTATTCATCCATTTTTTTTTGACTAAAAGTCAAAGGATACTATTTAAGCAAACAGCAAAAACTCAATATAATAAATATTGACATAGTCGTCAATCAACTTTAGTAAATTCTGAAAACTACAATTAAGGATATACAAAAAACAAGTGCACTCCTTTAATCAAATAAGTATTAAAAAGCAATATACAACTTTTAAAAAAGTAATGATATTTAAATAACAATTTTTAAAAATCATTTTTATAATTGCCCAAAAAGGAGAAAGCCCTATAACTTTCGCTA
>CAZBCV010000073.1:0-13517 GCA_964490495.1 uncultured Aureispira sp.
CCGGCGGCGTTGATGATGGAGCCGGCGTCGGAGTCGATGGAGACGTGGGTGGCGGTGATGTTGCCGACGGTGATGTCGCCTTGGGCGCGGAGGCGGGCGGAGGACGAAGTGGCGACGACGGTCGCGGTGCCGTCCATCGTGAGCGTGCCGGTCTCGGCGTCGAGGGAGACGGTGCCGGTCGAAGACGTGACGATGTCGACGTTGGCGGTGAGCGTGATGTTATCGTCGGCCTTGAGGGTGATGTGACCGGTGGTGGAGCGGAGGTCGGCGTTGGCGGTGATGCTGCCGGCGAGGGCGTCGATGAGGACGTTGCCGGAGCCGTGGGCGGTGACGGAGGCTAAGGCGGCGCCGGCGGTGCCGTCGTTGAGGACGATGTCGCCAGTGGTGGAACGGAGGACGATGTTGCCGTTGGAGGGATTAAGCGTGACGAGGTCGGACTGGGCGCCTTCGGAGGCGGTGGTCGCGGCGGTGGCGTCGGCGAGGACGACTTGGACGGTGGCTTGGGTGTCGTCGATGATGACGCCGTTGGACTCGAGGATGTAGATGTTGCCGCCGGCCCAGGCGGAGAGGGTGGTGACGGTGGTCTCGAGGTGGTTGGCGCTGGTGGCGATGGAGGTGCCGGCGGTGAGACGAAGTTGGTTGGCGGCGGCGTCGATGTGGGTGTCGCCGGCGTCGGTGATGGCGCCGGTGGTGGCGGTGACGGAGGCGTTGCCGGTGGTGGAGAGGGAGGCGAGGGCGATGGAGCCCTGGGCGAGGAGGCGGATGTCGCCGGAGCCGGTGATGACGCGCGCGCCGTCGGCCTGGGTGATGGAGCCGGCGGAGGAGACGACGTTGAGGGTGCCGGTGGAGCCGGAGGCGAGGTTGGCGTTGAGGCCAATATCTCCGGAGGCGAGGAAGGTGACGTGGCCGGCGGTGGAGGAGACGGCGGCGTTTACGGTGGCGGCGCCGGCCTTGGTGTTGACGTGGATGTTGCCGGAGCCGTGGGCGGTGATGACGCCGTCGATGGTAAGAGCACCGGTGGTGACGACGAGGGAGACGGGGGCGTTGCCGGCTTGGGTGACGATGCCGTCGGCGTGGACGACGAGGGTGTTGGTCTCTTCGACGAAGAAGCCGCCGGAGGCGGAGAGGTTGCCGCGGAGGGAGCCGACGGTGGTGTCGATGTCCCCTACCCCGGCGGTGCCGACGCCGGTGGCGGCGTTGAGGGTGGCGAGGCCGGTGGTGACGATGAGGGCGTTTTCGTCGGCGGTGTCGTCAACGAGGCTTCCCGAGGAGGAGGCGGCGGTGATGTTGCCGGAGGCCGAAACGACGGAGGCCTGGAAGGTGAGGTTATTGACCGCGGAGAGGACGATGTGGCCGGTGGTGGTCTGGACGGCGCGGGCGTTAACGATGACGCCGTCGGTGAGGGTGAGGGCGCCGCCAGCGGAGATGGTGACGTCGCCGGTGGTGGCGGTGACGTCGGAGGTGGCGGCGGCGTCGCCGACGGAGGAGAGGGTGGTGTCGAGGGCGACGCGGTTGACGGAGAGGGCGGCGACGGTGCCGATGACGAGGTCGTCGAGTTCGGAGATGGCGACGCCGCCGGTGGTGGCGGAGGCGGCGAGGGTGCCGGTGGTGGTTTCGAGGGCGCCGGTGGCGCCGATGCCGACGGCGGCGGTGAGGCGGGCGGTGGCGGCGACGATGTCGCGGAGGGTTTCGCCGGAGTCGAAGATGGAGCCGGCGGTGGCTTGGACGGTGACGGAGCCGGTGGTGGCGAGGCCGGTGAGGGTGACGTTTTGGGCGGCGAGGAGGCGGATGTGGCCGGAGCCGGTGGTGGCGGCGACGTTGTCGGCGAAGGTGATGGAGCCGGTGGTGGCTTCGAGGTCGAGGGTGCCGGCGCCGAGGGTGGCGACGGATGCGCCGGTGTTGAGGGTGAGGGATCGGCCGGCGAGGAGGGTGACGTGGCCGCCGGCGCCGGTGGAGATGGCGGTGGAGCCGATGATGTCGGAGGTGGCTCCGGCGGCGGAGAGGCGGATGCGGCCGGAACCGGTGGCGGTGACGGGGCCGGTGGCGGTGATGGTGCCGGCGAGGGTGGAGAGGATGATGTGCGCGGCGGCGGCGTTGTTGACGAGGCCGGCGGGGGCGATGGTAACGGCGTCGGCTTCTTCGATGACGATGTTGCCGGAGGTGCGGTTGCGGGCGGTGAGGGAGCCGACGGCGGTGTCGATGTCGGCGGTGCCGGTGTCGCCGATGCCGGTGTGGGCGTCGAGGGCGGCGAGGCCGGAGGTGCGGAGGTTGGCGGCTTCGCCGGTGAGGTTGTCGGTGATGTTGGCGCCGGCGGTGAGGGTGAAGTCGCCGCTGGTGCTGGTGATGATGGAGAGGTGGATGGCGCCGGTGCCGGTGAAGTTGACCGCGCCGGTGCCGGTGGAGGCGATGGTGCCATCGGACATCGTGATGACGCCGGTGGTTTCGAGGGTGATGGAGCCGGAGCCGTCGGCGACGATGGCTTCGTCGTCGGCGTCGCCTTTGTTGAGGGTGAGGTCGCCGCCGGTGACGACGCGGATGGAGCCGTTATTGGTGGTGACGAGGTCGGCCTGGGCGGCGTCGGCTAGGGGCGTGGTGGTCTGGTCGGGGTTGACGCGGTTTACGGTGACGGCGACGGAGTCGATGACGAGGGCGTCGAGTTCGGCGATGTTGATGCCGCCGGCTCCGGCGGAGACGGTGAGGGTGCCGAGGGTGGTTTCGAGGGCGTTGGCGGCGGAGCCGGCGGCGTTGCCGGCGACGAGGCGGGCGGCGTTGGCGACGAGGTCGCGGGCGGTGTCGCCGCCGTCGAGGATGGAGCCGCCGGCGAGGAGGGAGATGTTGCCGGCGCCGACGTTGAAGTGGGCGACGGTGATGTCCGCGCCGGCTTGGGCGCGGAGGGAGCCTCCGGCGGTGGTGGCGACGGCGGTATCGGCCTGGGTGATGGAGCCGGTGGTGGCGAGGAGGTCGATGGTGCCCGCGCCGGTGGTGATGACGTCGGAGCCGGCGGTGAAGGTGATGGAGTCGCCGGCGAGGAGGCTGATGGAGCCGGAGCCGGAGAGGATGTCGCTTTGGGCGAGGATGGAGGTGCCGGCGGAGAGGTAAACGAGGCCGGTGCCGGAGGCGGAGACTGCGTGGTTATCGGCGTCGCCGTCGGTGAGGGTGATGGTGCCGCCGGCGGCGAAGTTGACGGAGCCGTTGAGGGAGGTGGCGAGGTCGGCCTGGAGGTCGTCGGCGACGGCGGTGAGGGTGCCGTCGAGGTTGACGCGTTGGGTGGTGGCGGAGACGGCGGCGATGGTGACGTCGTCGTTTTCGCGGAGGTTGATGCCGGCGGCGGCGGCGGAGGCGGAGAGGGAGGCGACGGTGATTTCGAGGGGGTTGGCGGCGGTGCCGACGCCGGCGAAGGCGGCGAGGCGGACGGCGCCGCCGATGATGTCGCGGTGGGTGTCGCCGGCGTCGAGGATGGATGCGCCGGTGGAGGTGACGGAGACGGAGCCGGTGCCGGCGTGGAGGCCGCCGACGGTGAGGTCGGACTGGGCGATGGCGCGGATGGCGCCCCCGCCGGAGGTGGCGAGGGAGTCGTCGGCCATGGTGAGCGCGCCGGTGGAGGCTTGGAGGAAGATGGCGCCGCCGACGGTGTCGATGCGGGTGCCGGCGACGGTGGCGAGGTGGCGTTCGGCGAGGAGGGTGATGTTGCCGGAGCCGGACGCGAGGTCGGCGGCGGCGGTGGAGAGAACGATGTCGGAAAGGGAGCCGACGGCCTGGAGGCGGATGGCGCCGGAGCCGTGGGCGGAGACGGGGGCGGCGACGGTGAGGGTGCCGGTGTTGGAGTTGAGGGCGTTGCTCTGGATGTTGACGGAGCCGTTGCCGCCGAGGGTGCGGACGCCGGTGCCGGCGATGGTGAGACCGGAGAGGCCGACGTGTTGGACGACGATGTTGCCGGTGGTGGTGTTGGTGGCTTGGAGGGAGCCGGCGGTGACGTCGATATCCGCGCCGCCGTAGGCACCGATGCCGGTGGCGGCGGTGAGGGAAACGAGGCCGGTGGTGACGAGGTTGGGGAGGGTCTCGGAGGCGGAGTCGGCGTCTTTGATGGCTCCGGCGGCGTTGAGGGTGATGGCGCCGGTGGAGGTGTTGATGTAGCCGAGGTCGATGTCGCCGGTGAGGGTGGTGAGGGAGAACGCGCCGCGGGGGGAGGAGGCGTTCGGGGTGGTGGTGGCGTTGGCTACGGTGATGCCGCCGGAGTTGACGATGTTGACGGAGCCGTCGCCGACGATTTGGAGGCCGTTGACGGTGCGGTTGGCGGTGCCGCCGGTGACGATGACGGTGGGGGTGTAGGTGTAGCCCGCGCCGGAGGCGCCGCTGACGAAGAAGAGGCTGGCGTTGATGAGGGCGGTGACGGCGGCTCCGGTGCCATCGCCGGTGACGGAAACGGCGGGGGCGGCGGAGTAGAGGCCGCCGGCGGCTCCGATGACGGCGGCGGTGAGCTGGCCGGGGATGACGGTGTTAAAGGTGGAGCTGAGGGTGGCGCCGCCGAGGATGGCCGTGCCGAGGGTGGTGTAGCTGGAGCCGGCGGAGGTGATGAGGTAGCCGCTGACGCCGTTGCTGCGGACGGTGGCGGTGCCGGTGGCGACGGAGCGGCCGTCGCCGAGGATGGTGAGGGTGGGCGCGGCGGTGAAGCCGGAGCCGGGGACGGCGATGCTGAGGCTGGAGACCGTGCCGGGGGTGACGAGGGCGAGGGCGGTGGCGCCGGAGCCGCCGCCGCCGGAGAAGGAGACGGTGGGCGGGGTGGCGTAGCCGATGCCGGCGTTGGTGATGGTGATGCCGGTGACGAAGCCGCCGACGACGGTGGCGGTGGCGGTGGCCTGGGTGCCGCCGGGGGACGGGGCGGAGAGGGTGACGGTGGGAGCGGTGGTGTAGCCGGAGCCGCCGTTGGTCACGAGGAGGGTGGTGACCTGGCCGAGCATGTTGGCGGTGACTTGAGCGCCGGTGCCGCCGGGGAGGATTTCGCCGTTGAGGGTTTGGGAGGCGATGCGGTTGACGTCGGTGCGGAGGGAGACGCTGTCGCGGGCCCAGACGGAGAGGGTGTCGGCGATGAGCAGGCCTTCGGTCTGGGTGATGGCGCCGGCGTTGGCGCGGAGGACGATGGAGGAGGCGGAGCCGACGGCGCGGAGGGTGGTGGCGCCGACGTCGTCGGTGAGGGTGATGTTGCCGGAGGTCTCGCCGGCGACGAGTTCGATGCGCTGGGCTCCGGGGGCAGTGTTGATGGTTTGGAGCGAGCCGGAGTTGGCGCCGGTGGAGTTGACGACGATGTTGCCGGTGCCGTCGGTGCCGGCGGTGAGGGAGATGCGGGTGGCGGCGTAAACGGCGCGGTTGACGATGATGTCGTTGGCGGCTTCGAGGCGTATCCAGGCGTTGCGTTCGGCGAAGGTTTCGTCGGGGAGGTCGGCGCCGTTGGCGGCGCCGCGGTTGACGACGCCGTTGACGGTGATATCGCCGGTGCGGGCGACGATGCGGAGGAAGTCGGCGGAGGTGGCGACGTCGAGGTTCTGGGTGAGGATGACGGCGCCGCCGGCGATGGTGGTGCGGTTGACGAACTGGTGGGAGGAGTGGATGGAGCCGACGTTGCCGATGAAGACGGTGCCGGTGCCGGCGTAGAGGTCGCCGAGGATGACCTGGGCGAAGGTGGGGAGGATGGCCTTGATGTCGTCGCCGTTGAGGTCGAGGCGGTCGTCGATGCTGGCGGGGGCTCCGGTGGCGCTGGTGCCGATGGCGATGGCGCGGGCGGTGTCGTAGGGTTTGAGGGTGAGGGTGGAGGCGAAGCCGGTGGAGGTGAGGGTGGCGGAGCCGCCGAAGTTGATTTCGTTGGCGGTGATGGTGGCGTTGCCGCCGCCGATGGTGACGTTGTTGATGACGGAGACGCGGCCGATGGCTCCGGAGGTGGTGAGGTCGAGGGATTGGACGGAGACGGAGGCGCCGGAGAAGGTGATGTTGCCGGTGACGAGGCCGCCTTGGCCGATGGTGAGGTTGCCGGTGTTGATGTTGGAGCCGAAGGAGATGTCGACGGCGCGGGAGATGATGAAGGGGGTGACGGAGTCGAGGAGGACGGCGGAGCTGGAGGCGAAGGTGATGTTGCCGGCGGCGGCGAGGGTGAAGGAGTCGGGGCGTTGGGAAACGCTTTCGCCGACGTTGTTGCCGAAGGAGATGGAGCCGGCGGTGTAGATGCCGCCGTGGCCGTTGAAATCGAGGCGGGCGCTGGAGGTGAAGGCGACGCTGCCGATGTTGGCGAGGACGTCGGGGCGGCCGAGGGTGACGTTGCCGGCGACGGAGACGTTGCCGGCGAAGGTGACGTTGCCGGCCTTCATGATGCGGAGGCTGCCGCCGACGGTGAGGGTGCCGTCGAAGCGGACGTCGTTGGCGTCCTCGATGACGAGGTCTCCGTTGATGACGACGTTGCGGAGGAAGGAGACGTCCTGGCCCTTTTTGATGTAAAGGTTGCCGGTGATCGTGACGGTGTCGTTGAAGGTGACGTTGCCGGCGGCGGCGCCGGTGATGTTGATGCTGATGTGGCGGAGGCCGTTGCCGGAGATGCCGCCGACGGCGTCGCGGATGAAGATGGCGCCGGTGGCGTTGAGGACGACGTCGTCCACGCCCATGTTTTGGTTAACGGGTTCGAGGGCGCTGCCGTGGTTGTCGCCGTTGAGGGTGCCGTTGATGGTGAGGACGCCGGCGGTGGAGGTGATGGAGCGGACGGGGGATTGCTCGAAGTTGCCGCTGACCTCGACCGCATCGTTGATGATGTTGCTGGCGGAGGTGATGGTGTTGTTGAGCTTCACCGTGGAGCCGTCGCCGGTGATGACGAAGTGCTCGGCGACGAGGGGGGAATTGATTTCGATGTAGTCGGCGTAGATGAGGGAATTCTGGCCGGGGAGGTAAACGGTGTCTCCGGTGCCGTCGCCGATGTAAACTTGGGTGAGGAGGTCGGTGGTGCCGAAGACGGTGTCGGTCTGGCCCTCGTAGTCTTTGAGGGTGGCGGAGGTGAGGATGAGGCGGGGGGCGTCGAGGTAGTCGCCGAAGAGGTCGCCGGAGTCGTTCTCCGAGGTGGAGGCGAGGAAGTCGGCGTGGCCCACGCCGGCGAGGGCGAGCACGGAGGTGGAGCCGGTGTCGGGCGACGTGGAATCGGGCTCGGGGAGCGAGGTCGCGGAGAGGAGGAGGCGGGACTCAAGGGCCTCAAGGGTGAAGGCGGTGCCGGTGATGGAGCGGGAAGCGGAGACGGAGGACTTGGACACGGCGGGAGGCGGGTTATGCTAAGGGATGGTTCAGTAGATGCCGGCGAGCGCTCCGAGGAGCGAGTCTTCGCGACCGGACGCGGTTTCGAGCAGGCGATCCGTGGTGGCGGAGCGCAGCGCGAAGCCGGGCAGGAAGGCGGCGGGGCGGAAGCGGAAATCGGTTCCGGAGACGAGAGGCGAGGCGGAAAGGAGGAAGGCGCCGGAAACGCGCGGGATGTAGGCGGCGAGCTCGAAGAGCGCGGGGACGGCAGCGGAGCGCGCGAGGGCGAATTCAAGGGCGACGCCAGGTTGCTCGCCGGTGTCGGTGTCGGTGTCGGTGTCGTCCACCGGGGCGGGCTCGGGGGCGGGTTGCTCGGGGACTTCGACGACGGGGAGGACGGCGACGAGGCGGTCTTCGAAGAGGAGGGCGCCGAGGTAGGCGAGGGTGTCGGGGGCGTTTTGGATGACGACGCCGGCGAGGCCGTTGGCGAGGATGAGGGGGGCGGTGACTTCGGCGATGGCGAGGTTGACGTAGAGGGTGCCGGCGGCGTCGAGGACGATGGACTCGGCGGCGTGGAGGGAGCGGTTGACGATGATGTTGCCGGCGGCCTGGAGGTGGAGGCGGGCGGTGACGGCGTCGAGGTTGATGGCGCCGTTGATGGTGATGCCGCCGGTGCGGGCGATGAGGCGGAAGTCGGCGACGCGGGCGTCGAGGTCGATGGCGCGGGTGGCGGTGACGGAGCCGCCGACGAGGGTGACGGAGTTGCGGAAGTTGGCTTCGTTGGCGAGGAGGCCGAGGCGGCCGAGGTAGATCGTGCCGGTGCCGGCGAGGGCGTCGCCGATGACGAGGGAGGCGAAGCCGGCCTGGATGGAGGAGAGGTCGGCGGCGTCGAGGCGGAGGGCGGAGGCGGGGGCGCCGAGGACGCTGGCGCCGACGGCGATGGCGCGGGCGGAGTCGTAGGGGCGGAGGACGAGGGTGGCGTCGGCGGTGGCGGGGGCGACGGGGCCGCGGAGGTCGATCTGGTTGGCGACGAGTTCGGCGTGGCCGGCGACGGCGAGGGAGCGGACGACGAGGAGGCCGTTGGCGGCGGTGGCGACGAGGGTGGCGGTGGCGGCGGTGTTGGCGGCGCCGTCGAGGGTGAGGCGGGTGGCGGCCTGGAGGCGGAGGGTGGCGGCGGCGAGGTTGCCGGAGAAGGTGATGGTGGAGGCGTAGGCGGCGAGGTCGGCGACGGTGACGTGGCCGGCGAAGGCGAGGGAGGCGAGCGGGGCGGCGGCGGTGCCGAGGAGGGATTCGGCGGCGGCGGTGACGGGGCCGTTGAAGGCGACGGCACCGGCGCCGCGGATGATGAGGCGGCCGCCAACGGTGAGGCGACCGGCGAAGGTGACGGAGGCGGCGGATTCGATGACGAGGTCGCCGGCCACGTGGACGTCGCCTTCGAAGCGGACGGAGCCTCCGGCGGTGATGGTGAGGTCGCGGAGGGCTTGTTCGGCGCCGACGGGGCCGGTGACGAGGAGGTTGCCGCCGGTGGTGATGGCTAGGCTGTCGGAGGCGTGGGTGCCGTCGAGGGTGCCGCGGAGGGTGAAGTCGCCGAGGGTGGTGATGGCGCGATCGCCGGAGGCGAAGACAGAGTCTTCGATGAGGAGGGAGGAGACGGTGAGGTCTTCGGCGAGGGCTACGGTGGAGCCGTCGCCGAAGATGATGAGGTGTTGGGCGACGATGGGGGAGTTAATCAGGATGTAGTCGGCGCGAAGAATGGTGGTGGGGTTGTTGAAGAGGATGGAGGTGTTGGTGCCGTTGCCGATGATGATGGGGGTGCGGAGGTCGCCGGCGCCGAAGTAGATGGTGGTGGAGGTGACGAGGTTGTTGAGCTCGCTCTGGCTGAGGACGAGGCCGTCGAGGCCGCCGGTGTCGGTCTGGATGATGTAGAAGAAGCGGGTGGGATCGGTGGGGCGAACGAAGATGCCGCCGGTGGTGGAGGTGAGGGTGTCGATGTTGAGCTGGTCGGCGATGAGGACGATGTCGTTGTTGGAGGTGATGGGCTGGTCGTTGTTTTGGCGGCCGAGGAGGCTGGTGACGTTGATGACGCCGCCGGCGGAGGAGGCGATGTTGGTGATGTCGTCGATGTCCACGATGACGATCTCCTGGCCGGGGTTCACGTTGGCGGTGTAGGAGGCGACGTTGGTGAAGAGGCCGAAGGGGCTGATGAGGTAGCCGGGGGTGGTGGAGCCGACGCCGACGGTGGAGAAGAGGGTGAGGCGACCGCCCATGGACTGGATGAAGGCGCCGTTGGCGTTGCGGATGACGGAGCCGTCGGGGAGGTAGAGAACGGCTTCGGCGGAGGTGGCGCCGAGGGTGGTGATGTGGCCGTTGTCGAGGTTGATGGTGGTGGCGTCGTATTTGGCGTTGCGGAGGGCCCAGTCGAGGCTGATGGGGTCGGTAAGGACCCAGCCGGCGCCGTTGGTGACGATGGCTCCGTTGGCGGTGGAGAGGGTGATGTTGCCGTTGCCGTTGCCGACGAGGGTGGCTCCGGCGGAGGAGTAGAGGCCGGCGTTGATGGCGATGTCGCCGGTGGTGGTGACGAGGGAGATGGAGCCGTTGTTCTGGGCGAGGAGGTCGTAGGAGACGATGTAGGCGGAGGTGGAGTTGAAGGCGATGGATTCGGCGCGGAGGCGGCCGTTCCAGTTGATGTTGGCGGCGGTGACGACGAGGTCGTGCTTGAGGTTGAGGACTTCGGCGGGGGCGCCGGCGGCGGGGCCGAAGAAGACGGGGGCGGCGGGGGCGTTGATGCGGATGCGATCGACGTTGTCGAAGCCGGGGTCGAACTGGACGGTCTGGGTGCCTTGGGTGATGGAACCGGCGGGGGCGTAATCGATGACGCGGACGAGGCCGGCGGTGGGGGTGGTGACGAAGAGGTAGTCGCGGTCGGCGGCGACGGTGGCGTCGGAGATGACGACGGGGTTGGTGAGGGCGCCGAAGGTGACGTTGTAGGTGTCGTTGCCGGCGTTGCCGCGGAGGGTGATGGGGTTGGCGGCGGAGGTGCGGGTGACGTTGTAGGTGTCGGCGGCGGAACCGCCGATGAAGGTTTCGAGGCGGAAGGAGGTCTCGGTGATGGTGTTGGCGCCGGAGGTGATGCGGTTGCGGTTGTTGGCGCCGAGGTCGAAGGTGACGGGTGCGCCGATGGCGGAGAGGTCCACGGTGTCGATGTCGGTGCCGGCCTCGATGATGGTGGTGGAGCCCCAGTTGCCGGAGAAGATGTAGGTATCGGAGCCGAAGCCGCCGTGGAGGGTGTTGTTGCCGCCGGTGATGTAGAAGGTGTCGTTGCCGGTGAAGCCGGGGTCGAGTTCGGCGCCTTCGCCGTAGGCGACGTTGTTGCCGCGGCCGAGGTGGATGTGGTCGTCGCCGGCGCCGCCGTTGATGGTGTTGTTGCCGTTGCCGACGCGGATGGTGTCGTTGCCGCCGCCGGCGCTGATCTCGTTGTTGCCGTCGCCGACGGTGATGCTGTCGATGCCGTCGCCGGTGTAGATGGTGTTGTTGCCGTTGCCGGCGGTGACGTTGGCGCGGTTGGCGAAGGAGCCGACGATGATGACGACGTTGTCGCCGTTGCCCATGGTGATGTTGGCGGTGCCGTTGGCGGGCATGTTGGTGATGGAGACGGAGTCGTTGCCGAGGCCGGAGTTACGAACGAGGACGCTGTGAACGTTGTTGTAGGTCTGGGTGTAGCCGAGGGCGGTGACGGTGGCGGTGGTGCCGCTGAAGGCGACGCTGTAGGTCTCGGAGCCGTCGGAGCCGAAGGTGCCGCCGCGTTGGGGGGCATCGACGCCCATGTTGAGGCGGAGGATGCCGTCGGCGAGGACGGTGGCGAGGACGGGGGGATTGCCGAAGCGCCAGACGACGGTGTGGGAGAACTTCCAGACAGAGAAGGTGAAGCGGGCTTCGTTCTTGGGGATGTCGAAGGAAACGGAGATGGAGACGGTGATGCTGATGTTGATATCAGGCAGAGGCCAGGGGAGGGGGATCTTCACGCCGACGGAGGCGAAGGCGTAGGCGGAGAAGCCGGTATTGGAGAGGGTGAGGTCGAAGCCGGCGCGGAAGAAAACCGGGCCGAAGGTGAGGTTGATGCGGAAGCTGCCGGTGATGCGCCACTCGCCGTTGGAGCGGATGTAGCCGTTGATGGTGATGGTGGCTACGTTGAAGAAGTTGAGGCTGAGGTCGCGGATCGCGATTTCGAAGTAGGCGGGCTGTTTGGTGATGGTGATGGTGCCCTTGATCTCGAAGACCCAGATGCGGAGGGTGGCGGCGACCTCGACCTTGAAGGTGCTGGCGCCGATGAGAACGTGTTTGGCGGGGTCGAAGGCGAGTTCGGCGAGGCGGGCGGTGCGGGCGGCGTTACCGGCGGAGACGGCCTGTTCCTCGGTCTGGCTGGCGGCGATGGCGGCGTTGTAGGCTTGGGTGTAGGCAGCGTTGCCGGCGGCGGGGATGGCGGTGTCGGGGTCGAAGATGACTTCGCCGGTGGTCTTATCGATGCGGACGGTTTTGTTGCCGGTGTTGATGAGGAACTCGAAGTTGCCGGTGATGTTGATGAGATCCATGTCGAGGGCGCCGGCGACCTGGATGTAGAGGGCGAAGAAGGGGTTGGGGGAGGTGCGGATGACGGCTCCGCCGGAGACGTCGATGCCGCCGAGTTTGCCGAGGCCGATGGAGGCGTTGAGGATGAGGTCGAGGCCGCCGGTGACGACGCGGAGGATGGCGCCGCCGCGGATGGAGAAGGGGCCGACGTCGAGGGAGCCGCCGAAGGAGAGTTCGACGGTGCTGGCGGCGAGGGTCTTGGCCTTGGTGCCGTTGATGACGCCGGTCTTGTTGTTGACGTTGAGGACTTGGACGACCTGGGCGGTGGCGGTGGTGTTGATGGCGAGGCTGAAGGTGCCGTTGAAGGTAACGCCGGCGAAGCCGATGCCGCCGTTTACGGCGAGGGTGAGCGCGCCGGCGACACCGGCGGAGGTGATGTAAACGGAGCCGGAGGCGGCGATCTGGCCGAGGGGTTGGACGGAGAGGGCGGCGTCCACCTCGAGGGCGAGGCCGAGGGAATCCACGCGGATGTAGAATCTACCGCTGAGGGTGGCGACGGAGGCGAGGGTGAGGCTGCCGTTGATCGAAAGTTCGAGGTAGGGGCCGGCGAGGACGGTCTCGGTGACGAAATTGGTGAGGGGATCGGGGCCGGTCTGGATACGGACGGAGACGGGGGCGGAGGTGGTGTTGAGGCGGAGGACGGCGGAGGCGGCGAAGCTGAGGCCGACGGTCTCGAGGTTGAGGGAGATGTTGATGGCGGCGGCGATGCCGGAGGCGTTGATGAGGAGGAAGCCGCGGGCCTGGGCGTTGATGATGGTGGTGCCGAGGACCTTGATGTAGAGGCTGGAGTCGGCGGTGACGAGGAGGCCGAGGGCGCTGACTTCGATGGCGAAGGTGCCGTCGAGGTAGAAGCCGGTGAAGGAGCTGGAGGCGGGGTTGCCGGGGCCGAAGGCGAGGGTGCCGGAGGCGACGAGGCGGGCGTAAGGCCCGGCGGCGACGGTGTGGTTGTCGCCAGCGATGGTGAAGTTTTGTTCGGCGCCCGAGGTGTTGACGCGGAATTCGAAGGTGGTGTCGAAGACGAAGCCGGTGCCGTCGATGACGGAATCGGCGCTGCGGGTGACGATGAGCACGCCGGCGACGGAGTAGTTGCCTGAGGTGTTGATGATGGCGAAGCCGCCGGCGACGTTGGCGCGGAAGACAGTGGTATTGCCGAGGCGGACGAGGAGGGAGCCGGCGACGGTGACGGTGAAACCGGTGCCGTTGGCGACGACGGAGAGGGAGCCTTCCACGCGGAAGCCGGCGACGCCGGCGATGCCGAACTGGATGAAGCCGGAGGTTTCGAGGCGGATCTCGGTCTTCTTGAGGGTGACGCCGGCGAGAACGATGTCCTCGGTCCAGGTGTTGATGAAGAAGGCGAGGCGGAATTCGAGTTCGAAGCCGGTGCCGCTGATGGTGCTGGGAGAGCCGGCGGGGCCTTCGGTCGAGCCGCCGATCTGGATCTGGATGAAGGCGGCGATGTAGGGGGTAAAGCTGTTGGTGGCGGTGTCGAAGACGGCGCCGATGCGGTAGCCGCCGACGGCCGAGCCGATGACGACGTTGCCGACGGTGGCGGAGACGGACATCTCAACCTGCTGGAAGGCCTCGATGGTGGTTCCGTCGGCGCCGAGGCCGCGGGTGAAGGTGAAGCTGCC
>CAZBCV010000074.1:0-13443 GCA_964490495.1 uncultured Aureispira sp.
GTTATGTATATTGTTTCCATCTGCATCTTTAATAAATTTTGCTACTGGAGTAGGCACCATCAACTTATTGAAATCCAACGCAAATGTTATAGTATTATATTTGTCCAAATCTAATTTTAGAGCAGAACCTATACCCAAATTTGAGGGAATAAAATCCCTAATAGCATCTTCAGTGTATGATATTTTTGCCCCTATATTTGTGGCAGCCAGCCCAAAAGACCATTCTCCTTTATACGAGCCTACATTGGCTTTAGTCCGATAATTGATACCTACATCAGCGGCAAACGATCGTCCTGTACTGATATCCAATCCATTGATATTTTGGCCAGAAGCCAAATTACTAAAAATGTATTTTCCTGTCAAAGAGGCTGATAGTTTATCTCCCAATTTACGGGCATAAGCCAATGAAAATTCAGCTTCTCTTGGGCGACCTGTACCCAAAGACCCACCGTTGGCATCTGTAAATTCTATATCGCCTAATGAGAAAAACCTAATAGCTCCTCCCACAGATTGATTGTCATCAATTTTATAATAACCAGAGGTATATAACAAGAAAATATCATCCAAATTAAGATTGCTCAACCATGGAGTATAGGTAAATGAAAACCCCGATTGGTCCTCAGCAAATACCATATTGGCAGCATTATAATGCATTGTATTACTTGTAGGTGATACAGCAATACCCACGTCTCCCATTGCCCCGGACCTAGCATCTGGAGCAATACGCAAAAATGGAACTGCTGTTAGCAACGTATTTGATATACACATGCCATTGTTATCGACAACACAACCCCTAGTGGGGTCAAATACTTGTGAAAAAGTATTGTAACTCCAGAATACCATTAATACTAATACTAAAAATATATTTTTCATTAAATTCATATAAACTTTATTAAAAGTGCGCAAAGTTAAAAAATTTTGTTAAACTGAACATAAATAAAATTGGAAAATTTTGTATTTTAATTACATCATTTTCAATGATTTAAAAACATTAATTTCTTTTATTTAAATTCTATTATCCCTATCGGTTAAATGATGATGTGAGAAAAAGACATTCTTGCTAGAGCTTAACTAACTTTTCAAATCCACTTTCACGCGTTTGATTAAGTTCTTTTGAGTGAGCTGTCACTTTATATAAATAAATCCCTCGCGCCAATTTTGATTCAAAATCATCATTTCCATTCCAAAATATATCATTAACTCTAAATCCTGAAGAATATTTTATATTTTCTATACTTTTTACCAATTTTCCAGTTATTGAATATATTTGGATGACAATACTCAATTCTGTATTGGGCATATCATGTTCAAACTGAAAAGTAGTTTGGCTAGTAAATGGATTGGGGTAATTATAAACATGCCTTAACTTGTTGTCGCTATTTTCTACAACTACAAAATCCAAACGTGTTTCATTAAAATTGCCCGAAATGTCCCATGCTTTGGCTGTGATATAATGACTACCCGGTGTTAAGTTTCTCATGGGAAACCGCACCCTACCAGATGTAAAGTCATCTTTGTTGGCTTCATAAAAGTCATTAAGAATAAAAATATTTTTAGTATCTCCGTCCAATGTGGCAGTGATATCTTGTCCTATGGCATTGCCCGTAACATTTATTCCCAAATCATCAGACAAATTCAGTAGTAGAGTAGGATTACTATTTGTCATACCTCCATTGGCAAAGTTGGTATCATTCATAAATGCTTCAATTTTTGGACCTTCATTATCGTTGACCAAATTTTCATTGGTTCCACCAATAATAAAATCATTAAAAACTCCCGCTGCATCTGTCTCTTCATTGAAGGCATATAAAGACAATCTTCCATACCCAAACCTGTAATCTATGTTTTGCGGCACCCAAAAGGATACTGTCCATTCTCCATTTATTACTGAGACTGTACCTTTAAATAATATGTTCCTGTACATCTCAAAATTAAATTTTGGAGAAGAAACTGTATTTGATAATGTTTGTAGTTGAGATTTTTTATCATAAATTGTAGCTGATAAGGTACCATTGAATGATGATAGTTTTTGATTATTGTCATCTGTAATAATTCCTGAAAAAGTGACTTTGCTCAATGCACGCAATGTATCAATTTCACTGATGATGTCCTTTCCATTCAATTGAGTCGTGACCACATTGTGTTGAGGTAAAGCTATTCTTTGAGAAGGGTCACCTAAAAGTGAAAACTTTCTAGAATTGGAATTGGGTACTCTGTTTTTACCATTTGTCATAATGGAACCAAGTGTTGGTGCCTTGCCGTTTTCCTTGTTTTTGAGCACATCATGGACCGCATTGGTAAGTTGAAAATTGGAATTAGTATAGACCACTCTTGAGGTAGTCATCAAAGCTATAGCTCCACCTCTGGCATTCAGCAAGGCGTGTTCTGCTGGCGATGTGAGTGCAGGATCGTCATAGCTACCAAAAGAACACGTGGCTGTAATCATCAAAGTGAGAGCGTCCATGTTATTCATATTTTGAATATCGGGCACTGTCAAAATTCGCTCTTGAGCCCAACCTAACGGCCCACCATGACCAAGATATGTCAATGACACTTGTCCTTTAAAAACATTATTATTTATGGCTTTATTGGCATCTGGAAACCGAGGCTCACCGCTGGTAGAAACCAATTTGTAAGCATCAATATATACTTTTTCTTGATTATGATTCGGATGTCTTAATTCATTTGATTTTGCTATCCGATCCATATCAGATACATGTAAATTTGTATCCCCATCATCGGCCACAAAACCATTTCTTAATCTCCAATCTCCAAATTTATTTTTATTAGTATCATAGTGAATTATTTTGTTCACTACATTTTGCGCCTCCGTTTTGTTTCTTACTGTCAATCGCCCTACATGAATATCCATGCTACCTTGCGAAATATTTTGGCCTTCGTTTTCTCCAAGCAATCCAAAATAATCATCCGTAGGATAACCATTGATAGGAATCAATGATTCATCGGTTTGGTATGTAGGCACAAAATTTTCATAATTTATATCTTTATTGATGCCCTTGTAGTCATAGCTCGCATCACCGAAAAGTAGTAGGAATTGAAAATTTTCATTTCTATACAATAATAATTTTGCCATATCTCTGATGGCTGTGGGATCTGCTTTGCCTCCTCCAAACTCATTATAAACTTGTACTGTAGATGCCATTAATACTTTCATCCCTTCTATGGAAGCTCTGTGTTGTGCAAGCCTTGTAGCTTCTGCCTCGAATTCTGGGTGATATACTATAATCATATCTTCATCGTTCATAGCATGAAGATTTTGATTGGGTATTTTTCCCTCAGCTATCGGCGTAAAAGCTGATGAAACACCACTAAATGAGATAAACTCTTTGACTTGACCTTCTGGCCTAAACACTATTTTATTACCATTAACCTTCATAATCAATGGTTGTAATGGATTGGAGACGTCCCAAATAGTTTGATTAGAGTAATTATTCAATTCAAAAGCACCCCAATTCACATCTTTCAATTCTCTGTTTCTAAAGCCCATTTGGTCGGTCGCTAATACTAATCTACGTTTTGAGACGATTTGTAAATAATCCAACCAACCTAATGAATTGGATACATTGTCTAACATGGCGACTTCCACACTGGGATTAGGTGAAGATAGTTGAACATTGCCAGTAATTTTTTCTCTTCCTGCATAAACATTTTCGCTAGCGTTGGCTGCTGAAAACGAAACACTGTTAATAGTTCTAGACAAACGTTCGCCGCCCAAAGTCAATTGAATGGTGTGCACGTTTGGGCTTCTGCCTGCAAATGCCATTTCTACGGCTACAGGCTCTGAAATATCTAAATCAGAAAAATTAAATCTTGATGTGTAATTTCTTGTTCGGTTTCCTTGGCTAAATACATCGCCATACCAATCTTTGCCTGTGCCAAATGTAGGGGCAAAAGCTCCCAACAAATTTATTTTATCTTCTTCAAACCTTTGCAAAAAATCATAATTAACTGTTGATTTTTCTGGCGTCTGTTGAATATCTTCCGCATTAGAAATTCTTAAGCCTACATCTCCACTTACTTTAATAAAATAATAGTTATAATCGTCATAAATGTTTTTGTCAAACCCAAAATTATTTAAGGTCTTGTCATATTTCCATACATCCGCTCCTTCGCCATAAAACAATACAAAATCACTATTATCGAATTTGTTGTCAGCCTCTCCCTCCACAAAAATATGTAATTCTTGCAAATCATCTATGCGTTCTATTCTATTAGGCTCAGGAAGTCTTCCTCCTCTCGAACCATAAATTTTTATTTGTTTGGGATTGATATTATTAGGGTTAATTCCTAAATCCGTTTCAAAAAACTTTCTGTCCAACTTATAAATCCCAGTGTTTTGAACTTTTATTTTATAAATATCTCCTGATGACAAAACTGAATTAAATGTGGCATTTGGATCTCTAAGACCTCGAGTACTAATATTATCAAAATCAAACGCTACCGTGTAAGATTTCAGAATTTGTATTGTATTTTTTGAGGTTTTTCTGTAGGGAAATGTGTGCATAGCCGATTGATATTTACCTTTCGTTTCCCTGATTTCAAAGTTAAAATCAAATTCTTCATTGGTGATTTGCGAAGCTTTCCATTTATCAGCCTCCATTTCTTCAAAAACGATGTCTTGTATAGTGTAATTTAAGAGCAGCACAGGTCGAAAATCAGAAACATTATAAAAAGACATTACATCAGCATATTTATCGCTTACTATTCCAAAAGAACTAATGGTATGATAATTGTTACTATAATCAATTTGGTATTTGATAAGTTGCTGTTGCTGAGCAAAAGCCATAAATCCAAAAGTCAGAAATACAAAAGGGATGGATAATTTTTTAAAAATTACTTTCATGTTTAGGTTCATTAAAATTTTTAGAGAAATATGATAATGTCAATTTTTTTATCCTAAATATTATTTTTAAAGAATTGTTAATCAAAAAGAATAAAATATTGTTTAAAATTAATCGTTAATGATAAAGATAACGCAATTTTGTATTTGGTATTGCTACAAAAAATGTTAAAGTCCAATAAAAAATAATCGCATTGCCTCATTTTTTAAATATATAAAGGAGTGTTCACAAAAAGTATAGGTCATAAAATATGGGTCGTTTTTTTACTGACAGTACTTGCGAGATTTGAATCTAACGCACAGGATCCCGTATTCAGCCAGTTTTACAATTCACACCTATTGTTGAACTCCGCTTTAGCTGGTCAGTCACATGGTCCAATGTTTCAGTTAAATTATAGAAATCAATGGCCTGGATTAGACCAAATATACACCACCTATTCCTTATCTTATGACCAATACTTACATAAAATCAAGAGTGGAATTGGTTTTAATATCATCTCCGACAATGCAGGCAATGGTACATTAAAAAATACTTCCATAACAGGATTTTATAGTTACAAAATTAAGATAAAGAAAGACACTTATATAAAGGGAGGATTGGAAGCAGGTTTTTCAAACATGAGTTTAGATTGGAATAAGTTGGTTTTTGGAGATGCTATCAACTCTAGGTTTGGAACTATTGGTTCATCTGCTGAGTTACAAGGAGACAATTTAAACCAAAATTTTATTAGTATTGGTGCGGGTATGGTACTTTCATCACCTTATTATTATGCAGGTTTAAGTTTCAAGAACCTAAATTCTCCAGATATTTCCTTTTTAACTTTTGGCAATAATGGTTTCATACCTACTAGAATATCTATTCATGGTGGCACTAAATTTGTAATACGAGAAGGCAATAAAAACACTATGCCTACGTTAATATCTCCCAACATAATGTTTCAAAGGCAAGGCGGATACAATCAGGTCAATTTTGGTAGTTATCTAGAGGTCAACAGATTTTTGGGAGGATTGTGGTACAGACACTCAGTATTTAATGGAGATGCGTTCATTATGAGTTTTGGTGTGAGGCAAGATTTTTTGAAAGTAACATATAGTTTTGATTATACAACATCACAATTAGGTATTCGTCAAGGAGGTAGTCACGAAATGAGTGTTGTGCTCAACTTTGAGAGTTTATACCCTAAAAAGTCGGATTATAATGATTGTTTTGCCATATTTAGATAGATTAACATAGAAAGTGAAAATACCCTTTTTTGGGTAATTTTATTTTTTTTTATTAAAAATTTGTTTGCGAATACCAAATATGTCGTATATTTGGGCGCTAAATTGAAAATCGAATATCATTCAAATGAAGAATTTAATTTATTCCTTCAGCTTCATAGCTGTTTTTGCATTAATTTTAGGCTCTTGTAGTAAGGGCGGCGAGCGTTCATCTGCCACTGGTTGGAAATATAACGACCCTGAATGGGGTGGATTCGAGCGCAAAAATTACGAAGGTCAAGTTGATGGTCCTAATCTTGTTTTAGTAGAAGGTGGTACTTTTACTATGGGTTTGACTCAGCAAGATATTACCTACGAATTTAACAATGTGCCTCGTAGAGTAACTGTTTCTTCATTTTATATGGATGAAACAGAAGTAAGTAATAGTAATTATCGAGAATACTTACATTTTCTGAAAACTCGATATGTTAGTTATCCAGAGGTGTATAGAAATGCTCTTCCTGACACTCTTGTTTGGAGAGAAGAATTGGCATTTAACGAGCCTTTAGTAGAAACATATTTTAGACACCCGTCTTATGATGACTATCCTGTAGTTGGTGTCACATGGATTCAAGCCAATGAATATGCAAAATGGAGATCGAATAGGGTCAATGAAATGATTCTTGTAGAGAGAGGTATTCTTAACCTGACTCCAGATTCAAAGGACTCTGATAATTTTGATTCCAAGGCATACCTTAGTGGTCAATACCAAGGAAACGTCAAACAAAATTTACCAGATTTAGTCAATGATGGCGAACGTCCAGTTCAGTTTGATGATGGAATTCTTTTACCTGATTATAGGCTACCTACTGAAGCTGAGTGGGAATATGCTGCTCTTGCGCTTGTAGGAAACCAACCTACTTCTGAAGATGAAGTATATACTGATAGAAGGTTTTTCCCATGGAATGGCAATACAGCTAGATACAAAAAAAGAACTAATACACAAGGTAGGATTCTTGCAAACTTCAAGAGAGGAAGAGGGGATTATATGGGTCTTGCAGGAAACTTAAACGATAATGCATCTTTTTGTGGTCCAGTTAGACAATATTACCCTAATGATTTCGGCCTTTATAATATGGCTGGAAATGTCAATGAATGGACAGCAGACACTTACAGACCTATGACTTCAATGACCTTAAATGATGCTGAAAACCATGACCTCAACCCTTTCAGAGGAAATCAATTTAAAACACTAATTATTGATGAAGAAGGCAAACCAGTAGAAAAAGATTCTTTAGGTATGCTCAAATACAGAAATGTTGAGGATGACGAAGCTAAACAAAGAGAAAATTATAAAAAAGGAGATGCCAGAGGCCATGAAGATGGTGAAGATGGTGATGACGAAAATATAAAATACCTATACGGTGAAACCACTTTGGTAAGTAACAAATCGAAAGTATATAAAGGTGGTTCGTGGGCTGACAGACTTTTCTGGTTGTCGCCAGGTACTAGAAGATATAAAGATGAAGACAAATCAGATAGAACCATAGGATTCCGATGTGCAATGATAAGAGTTGGTGGTGCGGCAGGTAATGAAGATGTGGGCGGTAACACTTTCAAAGAGAAAGGAAAAACAGTCAATAGAAGATATAAATAAAAAAAGTCTTAAAAAATTTAAACCCTTGCAGTGTTGCAGGGGTTTTTTTATTTATGGAAATTCAAAACATTTACAATCGCATTGGTCATATCACCCACGTCGTGATTGACAGCAGAAAAGTTGAGTCTGGCTGTGTCTTTTTTGCTCTAAAAGGCCCCAATTTTGATGGCAATCAATTTGCTGCCCAAGCACTTGAAAAGGGAGCTCTCTTTGTGGTAGTAGATGATGCCCGTGTAGTACAAGATGATAGGTATATCTTGGTGAGTGATGTATTGAGTTGTATGCAAAACTTAGCTCAATATAAAAGAAATAAAAATTTTAATATTGTGATTGGCCTCACCGGGTCAAATGGCAAAACAACTACAAAAGAATTGTGTAGAGATGTCTTGAAGAAAAAACATAAGGTATATGCTACCTTAGGGAATTATAACAATCACATAGGAGTTCCATTGACAATATTACAAGCTCCCTTAGATATTGATATTTTAATACTTGAAATGGGAGCCAACCATCAAGGAGAAATCGACACACTATGTCAAATAGGGCAACCCAACTATGGCATAATTACCAATATTGGCAAAGCACATTTAGAGGGTTTTGGAGGCATAGAAGGTGTAAAAAAGGGAAAATCAGAACTATATAAATTTTTGGCAGAAAAGAAAGAAGGAAAAATTTTTATCAATACAGATGATTCCATTTTATTAAACCTTATACCAAAAAGTGTCTCACAGATTGAGTATTCAATCTTGGCAGATTTTAAACATATTGTTTCAAAACCCTCTTTAAACTTTGAATATAAATCTATACACATCAAAACACAATTGTTTGGAGACTACAATATTCATAATATAGCTTGTGCCATATCCGTAGGTCGCTATTTTGACATAGACCTACTTCAATGTATATCGGCCATTGAAGAATACATACCTGACAATAATAGATCTCAAAAAATTGTAAAAAACAACACTACTTATATATTGGATGCCTATAATGCCAACCCAAGTAGTATGGAAGTTTCCATTACAAATTTTTCACAAATAGAAGGTAAAAAAGCTGTGATATTGGGAGACATGTTGGAACTAGGGGATACAACTGATCTTGAACATATAACAATCTTAGAACTTATAAAAAAATTAAAAATTCAAGATGCTTTTTTTGTAGGGCCTAATTTTTATAAACATCGAGAACTATTTAACTTTTACTTTTTTGAAAATGTAGAAAATTTTAAACCTTCTTTTGAAACACTTGACCTCGAGAATACTACTGTTTTACTTAAGGGTTCGAGAGGGATAGCCATTGAACGACTGATTCAGTAAGCCAATTTTGTTATAAAATTATTCATTTTTTAACAATAAAACAATCTTACACACTTTGTATAAATTTTAATATCCTATCAGAAATATCATCATTGAGAGCGGCTTCATACTCTTCAAAAGTACACGCCAAATATTTTGTGCTATCATTACTCTCCAATTTGACCCACCAAAGTCCATAAGATTTACTCTTCAAAAAGATTAAATCTACTTCCATTTCATTTGAAACAACAATAAATTCAGAAAAATCATTAGAGTTTTCAGGATGCTGACTATATCTAAAATTAATCCCCTCTAGCAAATACCAAACAACTTCTGAAGCCAACAAACCCATTTCGTTAGAACTCCCTAGTAATTGTCCACCATCGATGAAAACCGAATTAAGATGAGAAGCTCCACCTAAATATTTTGAAACCTGACAAAGTTCCTCTGCCGTTAATCCCGTGGGTAAATTTCCATTAGAATACCGACATTCGGACCATTTTACCACATTAAAGTCTATAAATGCACCATTAACATCTCTCAAAACTGCCTCAGTCAATGAAGGAAAAGTTCTCATTTTACCCAAACTAAGAGAATTATAAGAATAATTTTCGAGAAAGACAATGTCATCATATTGGCTCAAATGTCTTTGATAACCTACAAAAGAAAGATTATTAAGGTTAGATTTTTCGTCAAGAGGAAATGTATTATTAGATATTTTACATATTTTTAGATTATTATGCGCTATAATTCTTGAAACAAATACCAAATCACAACCAATAAAAACTGGTAAAAAAATATTTTCATTAAAAATATTAGCAAAATACTCAAAACTTTCATCTGAAACCCCTACAATATGACCTCCATCATATATAGTAATATTTTTGAAATGATTAAAAAATAATTCACTACATTTGCGGAAATTTTGTGCCACTTGTTGGTTTCCAAAAATTAAAACAATATTAGTATTTTTGGAATTGAAACCATCGTGAGGCAATGATATATTGGCGCTAAATAGATGGTTGTCTATTGAAGTATCAGAAATAATGGTCCACTTATCAGTTGTCATTTCATTAAAATTTTTGCAAAGATATAATTTTTTTATAATATAAAACAGTTTCGATAAATGATAAAAGACATAGTAGGTATAGAAGAAATGGAAACAAAACTAGAATTATACAAAAGTCAAGAACCAGAAGTAGTCTTTGAGTGGCACGATTCAGAGACCTCTGCTAAGGGGTGGATAGTTATCAATTCATTAAAAAATGGAGCCGCAGGAGGAGGCACTAGAATGAGGCAAGGCTTAACAAAAGACGAAGTTGTGGCATTAGCCAAAGTGATGGAAGTGAAGTTTGCAGTATGTGGTCCACCTATCGGAGGTGCCAAATCAGGAATAGACTTTGACCCTAAAGACCCTAGAAGAAATGATGTACTGAAAAGATGGTATAAAGCAGTCATACCCATATTAAAATCCTACTATGGCACAGGTGGTGATTTAAACGTGGACGAACTCAGAGATGTAGTACCTATTACGGAAGACTTAGGTCTATGGCATCCACAGGAGGGTATAGTCAATGGTTATTTAAAACCTACAGAAGGTGAAAAAGTAAATATAATCGGACAGCTGAGATATGGAGTTTCAAAAGTAGTTACAAATAAACAATTTGTACCAGAATGCAACAACGAATATGCAGTGGCTGATATGGCGACAGGATATGGGGTTGCTGAATCCATCAAGCATTTTTATCAAATTTTTAAAAACGAAAATTTGGTGGGGAAAAAAGTAATTATACAGGGTTGGGGCAATGTAGCATCTGCTGCTGGCTACTACCTTTCAAAATTTGGCGCAATTATTGTAGGCATACTAGATAAAGAAGGTGGTTTATATGACCCTGAGGGTTTTGATTTGGAAAAAGTCACTGAATTTTTTGTAAATAAAAAAAATAATATGCTTTCGTGTGACAAAGCAAGTTTTGAAACGTCTAACGAACATATTTGGGATGTACCATGTGATATATTTATTCCTGGAGCAGCCTCGCGACTTGTTACAAAGGAACAAGTGGACAGAATGATAGCCAATGGACTTGAAGTCATCTCATGCGGTGCTAATGTGCCTTTCTCAGACGATAAGGTGTTTTTTGGTGAAACTGCAAAAAGACTGGATAGCGAAATAACATTAATTCCGGATTTTGTGGCAAATTGTGGAATGGCTAGAGTTTTTGCTTATTTAATGCAAAAAAATGTAGAATTGACAGATGAAAGTATATTTAACGATATTTCTAATGTAATTAAAAATTTCTTAGAAAGATTGTATAGTGAGGATACAACTCCAAACTTTATCAGTACACGTTCATTAATTAATGCATTGGAAGTAATAAAAAAATAATTTATAAATTATGGTTTAATTCATAAAAAAGTAGTACTTTTGTAAAATATTTAAAAATCATTATAATGAAAATTCGTTTACTTACATTTATTTTCCTAACATTATTCTTAGGAATGGATAGTTTTGGTCAAGATGACCCAGTTAAAACAGAAGAGACCACCTCAGATTCTGAACAAAATTTGAGTTGGAAGATGGGTAAATCCGCGTATCCAGAAAAGCCAAAAAATTCTTGGGAATTAGGTCTTTCTTTGGGCCACTTTTTTATTGACGGTGACGTAGATAGAACCATACCTGGTGGTTACGGTTTAGGGTTACATTTAAGAAAGGCCATAAATTACACTTTTTCATTGCGCGGTGAGTTATTCTATGGAGTAGCTACTGGTATTGACCCACAATTATGGACACACAGAAATGCTGGAGGTGGACTTACCGAAAGTGGAGGCCGTCAAGGCTACACAGGTTGGGAACCCTATGCCAATCAAGATGGATGGTTTCCTATGCACAGAACACAATATGGATATTTGTCTTTACAGACAGTATTCAATATCGGAAATTTATTGTTTCACAAAGACAGAAACAAATGGAATTGGTACACTTTAGCGGGTGTTGGTCTTTCTTCACATCAAATCGATCTAAACCTATTAGACGCTAATAGTCAACCTTACTCTGGATTAAGATCAATTGCTGATAACCAAAAATTAGACACTAGATCTGGAAGAAGAGAAATCATTCGTGATATAAAAGATAGATATGACGATACATATGAAACAGAAGGTTTCAAAAAAGTAGGTATCTTTAGATTAGGAGATGACATCAACATCCATGTTGTTTTTAATGCTGCAATGGGAATTAGTCGCAAAATCAATAAAAGAATTAACTTAGGTCTTGAGCACATGGTTATGCTTTCAGACAATGACTATTTAGATGGTATAAAATTCAGAACTGCTCTTGACCAGTCTAACAATGCAGATATTGCACATTTCACAAGTTTGAAATTGGGTATCAATTTAGGCAGCTTCGATAAAGTTTCTGAGCCTTTATATTGGTTGAATCCATTAGATGCTCACATGAATGATATAGCTTCATTGAAACAAAGACCAATTTTTGACTTAACAGACAGCGACGGAGACGGCGTGATAGATATGCTAGATCAAGAACCTAACTCACCTGTAGGTGCTACTGTTGACACTAGAGGTATAACATTAGATAGTGACGGTGATGGCATACCTGATTACCTTGACAAAGAACCTTATTCTCCATCTGGATATCAAGTAGATAAAGACGGAGTGGCTAATGTTCCTTGTTGTATTACTAAGGCTGATATTGATGCTGCTATCGATGCAAAAGCTGGATCATTTTCAAAATCTGATTGTGGCAAATGGTTCTTACCAATGATTAATTTTGATGCAGGAAGATCAAATGTTAAATCTGAATTTTATGGTCATTTACATCATGTGAGCGAAGTAATGAAAATGTGTCCTGACGTATGTATTACTGTACACGGTGTTACTGATGGGGGCAATAGCGATGCATTAGCATATGATAGAGCCAAGACTGTTGCTGACTATCTTGAGTCTCAGTATGGCATCGATAGAAGCAGAGTAAAAGTAATGTATGGAGCAGGCAGTACACCTCCTATACCATCTAGTGCACGTGGTAACTATATGAATAGAAGAGTAGATATTAGAGTTTGTGGACCAAGTGATATGAACATGGAAAAACCTGAAGGTACTATCAAAGGTACAGGTTCTTCTAGAGGTTCTTCAAGATTTATTGGTAATAAAAATTCCGGATTTTAATAGTATCTTAAATCCATAACATAAAAAGAGTGAGTTTTAAAAATTTAAAACTCACTCTTTTTTTTTGTAGCTACTCTAGTGTATGGTACTTCAACTAAAAAATAATATTTAATAATAAAATACAATAAATATTTTTTATTTTATCAAAAACAATTACCTTTGCGCTGCTTTTTTAAAAAGAGAATTATTTTGCGGGTGTGGTGAAATTGGTAGACACGCCAGACTTAGGATCTGGTGCCGCGAGG
>CAZBCV010000075.1:0-13239 GCA_964490495.1 uncultured Aureispira sp.
TCATCAGCAAAACTGTAATAAGCTTGATGTCCTACAATGATATGGTCTGCAATAGTAATGTCTATCAATCTAGAACCTTCTTTGAGTTTTTGAGTGAGTTTTATGTCTTCATTTGAAGGTTTTAGTGCTCCCGACGGATGATTGTGCGCTAAAATCATGTTCACTGCATTGTTTTCCAAAGCAGTTTTTAATACAATTCTAACATCCACTAAAGTAGAATGTATGCCACCTTTGCTAATGTTTTCAACTTTAATAACATGATTGCTTCTATCCAATAGTATGACATAAAACTCCTCTGCATAAAGGTCTTCAAGGAAAGGCTGCAAAATTTGGTAAGCGTCTTTGCTGGATGTTATTTTTTTACGTTCATTGCGTAAGTTCTCCGATCTTCTTCGACCCAATTCTAGTGCCGCAACAATATTAATGGCCTTGGCCTCTCCTATACCTTTATATTTTTTTATGAGGTCTTTGATACTGATTCTACCCAATTCGCCGAAGTTATCGTTGTGGTCTCGCAATATTCTTTTACTCAAATCAACAGCGGATTCTCCGCGTGAACCCGACCCAATAATAATGGCCAATAGCTCAGAATCAGAGAGTGATTGTCTTCCTTTGAGAAGCATCTTTTCTCTGGGTCTATCGTCTTCGGACCAGTGTTTGATTGAAGTGTAGTCCATAACCAATATCTTTAAACTTTTTGAAGGGCTTGTTCCAAATCATTTATTAAATCTTCCACATCTTCAATACCTACACTTAGTCTAATTAATGAGTCCGTAAGACCAACTTTTAGACGTTCTTCTTTAGGAATGGAGGCATGTGTCATACTTGCTGGATGACCTATCAATGATTCCACACCGCCCAGTGACTCTGCCAATGAGAAATAATGTGTTCCTGAAAGTACTTTAACGGCATTTTCTTCTGTATTGTCCACTAAATCAAAAGAGACCATTCCTCCAAATTTTTTCATTTGTTTTTTGGCTATAGCATGACCAGGATGTTCATCTAGTCCAGGATAATATACTTTAGATACTTTGGGGTGTCCCTTAAGAAACCAGGCTATTTTTTCAGCATTTTCGCAGGCTCTATCCATTCTAATATGTAGAGTTTTTATGCCTCTCAAAACCAAAAAGCAGTCTTGTGGACCAGGAACAGCACCTACAGCGTTTTGTAAAAATCTCAATTGCGCACCTAATTTGTCATCATGGGTTATGACAGCGCCATGTACTACATCAGAGTGGCCGCCTAAATATTTAGTAGCACTGTGTACGACTATATTGGCTCCTAAGTCCAAAGGATTTTGAAGGTAAGGTGAAGCAAAAGTATTGTCCACAACGACGATAATATTGAGATCTTTAACTAGATGGCACATAGCTTCAATGTCCACTATATTAAGCATGGGATTGGTAGGTGTCTCTATCCATAGCATTTTGGTTTTGGGAGTGAGATGTTGCTGAATATCTTCAGGATGGTCCATACTCACAAACTTGAAATCGATACCATAATTGCCAAATACTTTGGTCATTAATCGGTAAGAGCCACCATAAAGGTCATTGGTCGAAAGTACTTCATCACCGGGGTTGAGGAGTTTCAATACACTGTCCATGGCCGCCAAACCACTTCCAAAACAAAAAGCTTGAGTACCGTTTTCCAATGCTGCAAGATTGGTTTCCAAAGCACTTCGAGTAGGATTTTGTGTGCGTGCGTACTCGTAGCCTTTGTGGACCCCAGGTGCATTTTGAACATAAGTTGATGTTTGAAAAATGGGCGTCATAATAGCGCCAGTAGAAGGGTCAGGTTCAATGCCTGCATGTATGACTTTTGTTCCGAATTTCATAAATTTTTTTTGATTTTATTTATACGGGACAAAGATACAAAAGTTTAATAAACTAAATGAATATCAATCCGACAAACGCCCAATCATGCAGCTGACATAAGATGTAGCCGTAGTGATCCCACCGCCTTTGCCAGGAAGAGGATATCCCATATTGTGCAATTTTGAAATGATGATTTCCTCATTGATTTTATTACCTTCGATATTCACTGTACCTTTTTCAAAATCTACTTCTACTTTTTCTATTCCTTCCATTTTTAGAAGGCCATTTTTTATAGAGTTGGCGCAACCGCCGCATTTTATATTTTCTACTTGAATTTGCATTTTTTTACGTTTTTTATGTACAACTATAACGCACTTTTTCCTCCATAGTTTCAACAATGGGTGTTTTTTGGGAATTATTCACAATTAAATAATAATAAATGTACATTCTTTATCCTATCTTGATACAGCTTATTGAACTCTTATAGTTTCAAAACAGTTTATATAATAAATTAAAATAGGTGGTAATAAATAAAATATATGCTTTAGAAGAGGTACACACTATTGCGGAATGGATACTCAATAGTTGTCAAAATTCAAAAATATTTACATTTGAAGGCGAATTAGGAGCAGGTAAAACTACGCTTATTAAATCCATATGTAGTCAATTGGGCTATAATGAAGAAGTCACTAGTCCTACTTTCTCAATAGTTAATGAATATTTAAGTGGTAAAAACTATATTTATCATATGGACCTTTATCGCATAAAGGATTTAGCGGAACTCGAAGATATTGGTTTTGATGATTATCTATGTAGTGGACACTATTGTCTGATAGAATGGCCACAAATTGCAGAAGAGTTGTTGTATGATAAAAAATATAAAATATTAATCTCCAATGTAGATGAAAATTCTAGGAGAATAACCATTACCACATGTTGACACTTTTCAGTGCATATACATGGTAATGGTTATTTATAATACGACTATATTAATTGCTAACTTTCTTTTTTAGACTTGCAAAAGACTTTTCATTTTTTATCATATCGCGCAAAATGTACATCGTCTCTTCGAGATAAATATCTTTCTTTAAGTCTTTGATGAAGGATTCATTTTTGGCTTGATTTTTTTCATCCAAATTGATTTGAGGTAAATCAGCAGGTATATTGGTGATTTCTAAGCCCACAACTACATCTTTCATAATATTTTCAAACTTTTTAGATTCTAACTCACGTTTATCAACACTTTCTTTATATTTAGAAAGCTTTAAGGGCACTAATGAGTTATCCCTATTTTTCTTCAGTTGTTCAGCACTTTCTAAAATCAAAGCGAAGTTTTCATTTTGCGACATGCGCGATTCACTTGCTTTTTTGATCAATGGCATATTTTCGATGACAGCAACATTTTGAGTGTAGGGAAGGGGATCAATCTCTGTCCATGGCATTACGTTTTCATATTCCTTCTCACCGAGGTCTATCCGATGGTAGATATCGGGAAAAATTATGTCTGGAACTACACCTTTTTTCTGAGTAGATCCTCCATTGATTCTATAAAACTTTTGAGTGGTCATTTTTACATTACCTAATGGTTTCAATTCGCTATATCCACGTACTGCATTGTCGAGATCGTAAAATCTCTGAACCGTACCTTTGCCGAAAGTAGAGTTACTTCCTACAACGATAGCTCTTTTGTAATCTTGAAGTGCAGCAGCTATAATTTCGGACGCCGATGCACTAAAATGATTGACCATTATGATTAACGGTCCATCGTATAGAACTTCCTTGTTTTTGTCGTAATGCACATAAGGTTTGTCTTCTCTTCCTTTTACTTGTACAATGGGCCCATCTTCAATAAAGAAGCCTGTCATATCTACTACATCCATGAGCGAACCACCAGAGTTGTTTCTCAGATCCAATATAATACCATTGACATTTTGAGATTTTAATTTTTTTATTTCATTGGACACGTCCACGGCACATGAGTTACCACCATCAGACTCGAAAGAGTTGTAAAACTTAGGTAAATTGATGTAACCGATGTTTTGTACTTCACCAGTAATGTTCAATACTAAAGATTTTGCCTTTGAATCCTCTAACTGTACTTCATCCCTTACTATAGAAACATCAACTACTGAATTGTCTTTTTTTCGTAATGTTAATATTACAGTTGTTCCTTTTTTGCCGCGCACCATTTGTACAACATCATCTACACGCATACCCGTAATATCAACAGGTTCTTCACCTTTTTGGGCAACTTTGATGATGATATCATTGTCTTCTATTTTTTTAGTGAGCCATGCTGGACCACCTACTACCAAACTAAATATTTTTGTTTCATCACCATCCGTCTGAAGTCTTGCGCCAATACCTTGGAGTTTTCCTCCCATATTGATATCAAAATCTTCTTTTTCTTTTGGACTAAAAAAATTGGTATGAGGGTCATAATAACTAGATATTGTCCCTAAATACGCCTCCATTCTATCTGATCTTCTCAGTTTGGTCATACGTTTAAAGAAATCTTCATATCTCTTTTTTACTTCTTTGATGGCATCAGCTTTGAGCTCTTCTTCCGATTTTTCAGCTATTTCTTCCTCACTGTCTTCCTCCATTTCTAACTCAACTTCTAATTCCGACTCTATCAGTTTTTTGGGCTCATCATCAGTACTTTTTACTTTTTTCTGTCTTTCTATTTTTTGTACCCATCTAGACATGACTTCAAAATCTAAATTATTTTTCCATCTTTCTTTTAATTCTAGGTCATTAATAGCAAAATCAATTTTTTCATAGTCTGTTTCTAAAGTGATATCTTTGTCAAATTCAAATGGGCCTTGAATCATTTCATTAAAGTAATTTTCTGCTTTTTTAAGACCATTTTCTAATAGGGGCAAAGAAGCATTAAAAAACTCGAAAGTTCTTGCTTTTATTTGCTCGTCTATTTGTGTTTCATGTATTTTAAGGACAGCAATATCTTCTTGAGTCAAATATCTTTTAGCCCCATCTATTTGTTTTAAATAGTTTTTGTAAACAGATCGACTAAGCTCATCATCAATTTTTTTTGGCGAAAAATGTACATATTCAATCACTTGAATCAAACTTTGAAGAGTCATAGCTTCTTTATCGGGATTGACCATCTCTGACGGTCCTTTTCCAAAAAAATAAAAACCCAACAAAACCGTAAATATTATCGAACTTCTTAAAATCATTTTCTTTAAATTTATTGAACTCATAATGTGAATATTCAATCCTTTTCTAAATTGTTATGCTACGTTAGCTTCACAACATCACAAAGTGTAAAAGGATTTTAATACCTCCTTAAAAACTTAAAACTCCACAAAAATATTAAAAATTTGAGACTTTTAACACGAAAATAACTATGTTTTTTGGAGGACCTTTTATTTAGCTGCTTAAAGTTACTTCAAAATCTTTTTCTTTCTCCTCTCTTATGACGGTGATTTTAAGTGTGTCACCTGCTTTATATTTTTCCAAAATTAGATATACATCATTGGTATTGTTGACGACTTTGTCTTCTATTTTTATGATAATGTCACCGTATATGATGTCTCCGTTGGGTGATTGTTCTAGGGATTTTAAGCCTGCTTTTTCGGCGCCCAATCCAGGAGCTAAACCCACAATCATTGCACCCTCAATACCCCATTTTTGAGCATATTGTGGGGGCAATAGTTCTACACCTAATTTGGGTCTTTTCACTTCTCCGTATTCTATCAAATCTGATACTACCCAGTTCACTTCATCAGAAGGAATTGAAAAACCAATTCCAGCCGATGCGCCGGATGGGCTATAAATCATAGTATTTACTCCAATGAGGCGGCCTGAACTATCTAGTAACGGACCTCCCGAATTACCAGGATTGATAGCTGCATCAGTTTGAATTACATCTCTTATGGGACGACCACCGATGGAGGTGATTTCTCGGCCCAGGGCGCTAATAACACCTGTTGTCAGTGTTTGGTCTAGCCCAAAAGGGTTTCCAATAGCATAAACAGTCTGTCCTACTCTCAACGTGGAGGAAGAGCCTAAAGGAATGGGAATGAGTTTGTTTTTGGGAGCACGAATCTTCAAAACAGCCAAATCTTTGTTGGGTTCAGTTCCTACTACTTCAGCATCCCAGGTAGATTGGTCTGCAAGAGTAACTTTAAATGAAGAGGCTTTTTGGATAACGTGAAAATTGGTGATAATGTGGCCGTTTTGGTCCCAAATAAAACCCGAACCCGAACCCGAAGGAATTTCTGAAATATCTCTTGACCAAAAGTCTCTTCTTTGACTTAATGTGGTAATATAACAAACCGATGGTGCGGATTTTTCAAACAAATCAATAGTAGCGGCTTCGCTATTGGTAAGATATGTTATTGAATCTATTTTGCGAATATTGCTTTTTTCGGTTTTCTTTTCTTCATCTGTATCAGAATCTAAAAAAGAACTTGATGTAAAATATTTTTTGGATATAAAATTTCCACCAAAATAGCCTATTACCATAAATCCGACGACTAAAATTAATTGACCCAATAACTTCATATATTTTTTAATTTTTACAGGATAATAACACAAATACTGACAAAAGTATTAGGTTTTTTATTTAAATTTTTCTTAAAATATTTTAAATCAATCTTTTTAACGACTAAGCTGAAAGCAGTATCGACGAAATTTGTTTTTAGAAATATTTCATTTTTATCATCATTATTTTTAATTAAATATTTATAAACTTTGTAACTTGGCCCCCAAAATAAACTTATGCTGGCAAAGACTTATGCAAGTGCAGTTCAAGGAGTTGAAGCACAAACCATTACTGTTGAGGTAAATGCTGGTGGCACTGTTGCTGCTGGCAAACAAATGTATTGGCTTGTTGGACTTCCAGACAATGCAGTAAAAGAAGGGTGGCAACGTATAGAAGCGGCAATTAAAAATATTAAATATCAAGTGCCTCGGGTCAAATTGGTTGTAAACTTGGCGCCAGCAGACATTCGTAAGGAAGGATCTGCCTATGATTTGCCCATTGCTATGGGGATTTTAGCGGCCACGGGTCAAATCAAAGCTGACAAATTGGACAAATATATTCTCATGGGTGAAGTAGCCCTTGATGGACGCTTAAGACCTATCAAAGGAGCGTTACCTATTGCTATACAAGCAAGGAAAGAGGGCTATCAGGGATTTATTTTGCCAAAAGAAAATGCAAGAGAAGCGGCTATTGTCAATGGTCTCGATGTATATGGTATTGAAAATATTTTAGAGGCTATTAATTTTTTTAATGAAGAGTCAGATATTCAGCCTTTAGTTTATGATACGAGGGAAGTATTTTTGGATACGAGCAATCAATATGCTGTTAATTTTAGTGATGTCAAAGGGCAGGAAAATATAAAGAGAGCGCTCGAATTAGCAGCTGCTGGAGGACACAATGTCATACTTATAGGACCTCCAGGCGCTGGTAAAACTATGTTGGCACGACGGTTACCTACAATATTGCCTCCACTTAATCTTCATGAGGCACTTGAAACAACCAAAATTCATTCAGTAGCGGGTGTATTAGGGGCCAATTCTAGTTTAGTAACAGAAAGACCCTTTCGAGCCCCTCACCACACCATAAGTGATGTAGCCTTAGTAGGAGGTGGGTCTAATCCTAATCCAGGTGAGATTTCTTTGGCACATAATGGGGTTTTATTTCTTGATGAACTACCCGAATTTAAAAGATCTGTATTGGAAGTTATGCGTCAACCTATGGAAGAGCGAAAGGTGACTATATCTCGGGCACGAATATCCGTAGATTATCCTTCAAGTTTTATGTTGATCGCCTCGATGAATCCTTGCCCATGTGGATTTTATAATCATCCCGAAAAGGAGTGTGTTTGTGGCGCTGGTATTGTCAAAAAATATCTCAATAAAATCTCTGGCCCTTTACTCGACAGAATTGATCTCCATGTAGAAGTAACGCCAGTGTCATATGATGAGCTTTCTAGTTTAGAATATACTGCCGAAAAAAGTGAAGTTATCGCAGAGCGTGTCGTCAGAGCCAGACAAATACAAGATGAGCGATTCAAAGACCAGCCAGGAATATTTTCCAATGCTCAAATGCCCAGTAGAATGGTGAGAGATGTGTGTGCTTTGACGCCAGCAGGCACAAATTTATTAAAAACAGCTATGACTAGATTGCAGCTTTCTGCCAGAGCGTATGATAGAATTTTGAAAGTGGCGCGTACAGCAGCAGACTTAGCTAATAGTGAAGATATCAAAATAGAACATTTGGCCGAAGCCATACAATATAGAAGTTTGGATAGAGAAGGATGGGCGGGATAATGATTTTTTTTTAAAAATCCTCATCAAAATCCGAATCTTGTGAGCTACTGTTAGTGTTTGAAATGTCTTCATATTTACTACAATCTATTTCTATGATCTCTTCTTCAGGTTTCATAAATATAGATGAGGGGCCATAATTAAATCTATTATCTGCTTCTAACTTTTTTAGGAAATTGACAAAGAAAGGTCTTGCCATAACAGCTCCTTGACCATCTGATAATGAATTGAATTTTACAAACTCTTGGTCTCCACCCACCCAAGTACTCACAACAATCTCTGGGGTAAAACCAACAAACCAGCCATCTTTGTAGTCATTGGTAGTACCAGTTTTTCCAGCTATTTGACTTTTAAATTGTGGCTGAATGCCGGAAGTAACATATCTCAACATGTCCACAACGGCGTAATTGTAAGCATCATTGATAGCTCTTTTTTGTTCTGGCACAGCACTGTAGATGACTCTTCCGTTTTTATCTTCTATTCGTGTGACAAAAATGGGTTTTGTAACGATACCCTCATTGGCAAAGGCTGTATAGGCATATGCCATGTCCATTGCAGATAGTTCAGGTGTGCCCAAACAAATAGAGGGATAGTGCGGAATTTTGTTTTTATCAATACCAAGATTTCCAACCAAATTTTTTACGGCATCTATACTTCCTATTTCTTTCATTAAATATACTGATATAGAGTTTTTAGATTCCTTTAGGGCTTGTCTTAAAGTAAGGTATTCACCAGAAAATTTATTGTCGGAGTTTTTAGGACACCAGGTAGAAGACAATTTGAAATTGGGGTCATTAGCTATAATGCATTGTTGTTTGTCCTGAACTTTAAGGCAAGGTGAAATAGCATTTTTAATGATAGCTGTCGCATACACAAAAGGCTTGAATGTAGAGCCTACTTGCCTACGCGAATTCACATGATCGTATTGAAAATATTTGTGATTGATACCTCCAATCCACGCTAAAATATTACCTGTTTTGGGATCTACGGCTACAGAACCCATTTGCATATGTTGCATGTGATACTTTATGGAATCCATAGGGGACATTTCTACTTCTTTTTCGAAGCTATTGTTGTAGGCAAATACCCTCATTTTCACTTTGGTGTTAAATGATTTTTGTACTTCTTTTTGCATTTTATTCCATTGGCTTTTTAGCTCAGGCCAATGATCACTTTTTAAAACTTTTTTACATCTTTCAAGAGATTCTTCAGACACATCGGGATTTTTACTCAATGATTTTAGATGTCCTGGACTTTTATCTTCTTCAAACATTCTGAAAATATCGGTGTCTGTAATATTATTTATTTCTAATTCTTCTGATATTTTATTCATTATTTGGGAAGTGTATTTTGACCTGATATTTTTGTATCTGTCCGAGTCCTTCATCATTTGAATGAGTTGCTTTTGTCTGGATTCTTTTTTGTTATTATCGGCATTGTACGTCATCACATCTTTGCCTTTCCATACTGTAAAATATCTCTCTTGTAGTTTAGACATATGTTCCACCATGGCTTGTTCTGCGTAGGCTTGAATTCTTGTATCTATAGTGGTATAAATCTTTAAACCATCAGTATAAATGTTATATTTGCTTCCGTCAGGTTTTCTGTAAGCCGGGTCATTTAAAAGGTTTTTCACCCATTTTGTAAGTTCGGCTCTAAAGTGAGGGGCTTGACCAGAATAGTGTTTCTCTCTTTTAAAATTTTCAGTACTTATGTTCTGTAATCTTTTGTTGAGATATTCATCTTGGCTCAAAAAACCATTTTTGACCATTTGTTTCAATACTACTGCGCGCCTATTGAATGCATTTTGTGGATGGATTACTGGATTGTATAATCTTGGGTTTTTGAGCATGGCTATGAGGACTGCCGCTTCTTCAACATCAAGATTTTTTTGGTCTTTTCCAAAATAAGTTTTGGCAGCTGCGCCTACACCGACTGCGTCATACAAAAAGTCTGCTTTATTGAGATACATGGCCAAAAGCTCTTCTTTGGTATATCTTTTTTCAAACTCAATAGCGATGACCCATTCTTTTAGTTTTTGCCATACACGAGGAATAAAAGATCGGGCTCTCACTGTAAAAAATTGTTTGGCCAACTGCTGAGTAATTGTGCTTGCCCCTCCTTTTTTGCCCATAAAAACAACAGCTCTCGCTATTCCTCTAAAGTCTATACCTGTGTGCGAAAAAAATCTTTCATCTTCTGTGGCCACAAGGGCATGAATAAGTTTCGGGTTGATGTCTTCATAGTTGAGCCATTCTCTGTTATATTTGAATATTTTACCAAAAACTTGATTGTCAGAAGAAATAAATTCTGTAGCAATCTCGTATTTGGGGTTTTCTAATTCTTCAGTATCGGGTAATAAAAACTTAGATATGTAAAAAAACAACGCCCCCAAAATGAGAATTATTCCTAAAAGTGTCTTTAAAACAATTTTTAAGGTTGATATTGAGAGAAATTTGTTTTCTATATTTTCCTTTTTTGACATTTACATCAGATTATGGCGCAAATATATGACATTTTTTTTTCATGTTTATTTTAAAATTATATTTTTCGTTTAGGGATTTTATTAAACAAAATCAAAATCATCTTGAGATAATGACCCAAATCTTTTATTTATTTTTTCTAGATCTTTTTTGTCATCAATATAATTTTCGGTAAAACCACATAGAGTACAGACATATCTAGTGAGATATATCGTATGTATTCCGAAACTTACTGTATTGTAATAGTTTCCTTTAAAAGCTCCTCCTTCTATTTTTGAAATGTTTTTTGACCCACATTTTGGGCAGCAATGTGTATGTTTCATGTGTTTAAATTTATTTTTGCTTCAAAGGCCACATGGAATCCCCATGATTTAATCATATTGGTTTGTGATGTTTGCATAATGGGGATTTCATCTGTGTGTTTTTAGGTAATATTCATTGGATGACTGAAAAGCATTTATGGTGTTATCGATTTAAAAATTTGTATGAAAATATTCATCACGGTTTGTGCTTGTCTGCCTACATACTTTTAGTAATACTGGCGCAATTTTTACTTTATTATGGTCATATCATCAAAAAAAATATTAAAAATATCTGAAAATTACTTTTACTTTTTGATTTTTTCTTTCAATTTTTGTTTTGAATTCCGAGTATTTAGGTTTTGAAAAGGCTTTGTGGATATAGTTTCCGAAACCATAACCTTCTTTCGGTATGCCAATAAAAGTTTTATCAAGTTTTTTGTTATCATTTGCGTCATCCCATACCGATATTCCGTATTCTCCTTCTGGTAGTTGGAAAGATTGTGTGATGATGCCATTTTTCAATTCTGATTTTGAAACAATAAAAAATTCAAAGGGTTTTTCATCATCAAATGCTTCTTGAGAGCGAAATAATCCCATACGTAAAGAACCCGTTGTTGTTTCAATTCCAGAGAATTCAACTGTCACAGGAATTTTCGATTGACTCCACAAAGAAATATTTAATAGGACTAAAATTATTGTATAAAATATATTGATCATTTTTAGTTTGTGTTTGTATTTTAACCCATTTCTACTTACTTTTATTGTGAAAACATGCAAAATGACATCATACCAAAACATTTTAGGTTCTTCTTTGATTTTAAACGGTGTATATTTATATTTGTGACAAAATTATGCCTACAAAAAATAAAAAAAAAATATTTAATGACCCTATTTATGGATTGATAAGATTTCCCCATAAAATATTGTATGAGATAATAGATCACCCATATTTTCAGCGGTTACGAAGAATATCTCAACAAGCTTTGTCACACTACGTATATCCTGGAGCTATGCACACTAGATTCCAGCATGCCTTAGGGGCGACTCACTTAATGTGCAGAGCATTGGACGTTATTCAGTCTAAAGGAACTAAAATTTCTAAAAAGGAGCATGAAGCTGTGTGTATTGCTATTTTACTGCACGATGTAGGTCATGGCCCGTTTTCACATGCTTTAGAAAACGTATTGGCTGATGTGCACCATGAGGACATTTCTCTTCACATCATAAAAAAAATAGGAGAGGAGTTGAACAAAGATTTTAGTCTGGTAATGGATATATTTAAGGGAAAATATCCAAGAAAATTTTTACATCAGTTGGTCAGCGGACAAATAGATGTGGACCGGATGGATTATCTGACTAGAGATAGTTTTTTCTCAGGTGTAGCAGAAGGTATAATAGGATATGACCGAATCATAATGATGATGGATGTGAAAAACGAAGAATTGGTCATTGAAGAAAAGGGCTTATACTCCATCGAAAAATTTTTAATGGCCCGACGATTGATGTATTGGCAAGTCTATCTGCACAAAACAGTTATTTCAGCAGAAATAATGCTCATTTCTATTCTTAAACGAGCTAAATATTTAAAAGAAATGGGCGTTGATTTGCCTTCTTCTGACGAATTAGATTATTTTTTAAACCTCTCAGGACAAAGTTCTACGTTGCTCCATGATAATAAATTCATACAAAATTTTGTCCAATTAGATGATATAGATATTTTGTGGATGATAAAAAAATCGGTTAATCATCCGGATAGAATTTTATCTCAGCTTTGTAAAAATCTTATAAATAGAAAACTTTTGAAAGTAAGGTCTGAACAAAAATTATCTGCTGATCAATTTGACAATATTAAAGAAAAATACGCACTAGATATGGGGTATTCACAAGACGAATTATCTTATTTCTTTGAAAAAAAAGAAGTAAAAGTGTTGCCCTATGATTATGAAAATGAGATATTAATATTGCGAAAATCAGAAGATATGATTCCTTACAGCCAATTGGGTGGACAGTGGCTCTCCAACAATGAAGTTCAAAACCTTTGGTTTCTTCCTGCCCACACGCTTACTTAATTTTTCTCCGAGACGATAATTTTTATTTGTTTATGTAAGATTTATAGATAGAAGTTAAAAAAAATTTTGTAAAAAAATTATAGGAAGGCTTTTATCAAATATTTTGTTAACAACCTTAATCAAGTGTTATGACAGAATAAAAAACACAATTTGAAAGGTTTACAAAATATTATTCGTATTATAGGGTTTTATAATGTATTATTTTTTGCTGAAATAGTTTGTATAATCTAAATCAATGGCTTAGCTTTGTGGGTGTTTTTATGACACTAAG
>CAZBCV010000076.1:0-12851 GCA_964490495.1 uncultured Aureispira sp.
ATAAAGTTTGGCCTTCTGCCTAGATATAACCGCTAGCTGATTAACATACATCGCTTTCAGTGAATTAGAAAATTCAGTATATAGGTTATCGACGTATAATGAGTTTTTTTTAGGCAAATAGTCATCAACAACAATATCTAAAGCATAAATTTTTTCTATACTCAATGAATTATCAATTTCAATTATGACCAACTCATTGCACCCTTCATAGTATTGTCTTAGACTTATTTTTTTATGATAGAACTGTGAAAGTTCATAACTACTTATAGCACTTATCATCCAATGATTAGTATTGTCATCACAATCTACCCATCTACATAAAAACATATTTGTATCATAGTCAACAAAAAGTGACAATATCGGACCTTCCTGATAAATTAAATCACCTAATTTTTTAAAAGGAAGAGTTTGAGATGTGGCAATATTCATATGTTTACGACTTTAAATCGTTCTATAAATACGTCTGTATCATAGGCATGGGCGTAAAATGGTCTAAATGATAAAATCACCACTAACACCATCTATTTCAAGAATAAAGCCCTTGGCAGTAATTGTGCCAATAGTTTTACCAATATTAGGAACTATTTTTGATAGTTCTTTATATCGTTCCTGCTCTCCTGTCAAATCTTTAAAAAAGGACAGGCCCATTGCGGTACATTTTAGTTTATCATTATTATCAATAAAACGCTTTGGATTACGGTGGTATTGAGGTAGAAAGTTTCGTGGATCATTTTCACTAAATAGGTATCTATATGCAGAATTGATATCTTGACCTATGAAATGTTGAGGTGGACACATTTCTCTCAATTTATCATAATCCCTTTGATATTTGTACTCCATTTTTTGATTTATAAGTTAAATTAACAATAAAATATCAAATAAAGTTTCAGATATAGCTTCCATTTTAATCCTAGTAAATTAGCTGTACTCAATGAACAACCTACTTTTGAAGATAGATGGGAGGTATTAATTGTTTGTGTACTTGGGAAAGTTTAGTAAAATATTTTCCATTACTTGCTAATATCCGAAGAAAGTTGTTCCAACTTTTAGTAAGCGAGTTAAAAGAGTAATACTTAATCTTTACAAAAAAGCTCTGTACAACAAAAGGTTATACAGAGCTTCTTAACAACAAATCAAAACTACAAATTAATTATTTAACGCATGGTGCGACTACTAACTGAGTTGTTTTCGAACAACCATACTCGTCAACAATCATTAGTGTATATGTTGAACCTGTTTCGGTAGGTACATGTATTAAGTCATTATTATTTTGAACTTCACCTTCCCCACTATCCCAATCCCAACTATAACTTACAATCTGACTGCATGTAGAATAAGATGAAGCCGGACTTAAGGTTATTTTTTCACCTATTTTTGGACAAGTAGGTAGAGGGCAAGAGATAACAGGAATAAGAATACACTCCTCTACTTTAACTATTTCTGATTTCTTGCTATGACAATTATGTTCATCTGTGACCACTACCCAATAATTTCCTGGCAAATTAGTTTGCAAAGGATATCCCGTTCCAAAAACTAAACCATTGTGATACCACGTATAAGTATGATTAGGTTCAGGGTTCTGGACATCAAGTGTGGAAAGTTCGCCCTCACACAATGGATTAGGATTAGCAGATATAACAGGAGTATCCATTTCCTCCAATAAACAAATAGTTATAATATTACTATAGCATGGCGTACACGGTGTATTAGGAGGTGGATTACAACTATATCTATAATAAATGCAATTCACCCCTGCCGTCCATAAGTATGGTGAGTTAGCCGGACTCAATTGTGGTAACACATTGGTATTTTGTACTGCATTGCTACTCCCCAATGAGGACCAATTCACCTGGTCAAACGAGTATTCATACATGCTTGTGTTACAATCGCTAAAAGGTTGATCTATCTCCAGAGAAGCTGCATCGTCCGGACAGATTAAAAATGAATCTGTATCAGATGTAGAGATCAAAGGTGACGAAGCAGTCGGCTTGATTGTACCACATGTAGGGGGTTGAACTATACTTATTTGGCCTAAAAATATCGTGATAGCAGGGCAAGCACAATTAGATATAACCATATTAAAAGAAGTGTTACTGTTTATTGAAAAATCATAGTCTATAGAAATTAGATTATCAAAGCCTGGTTCATATAGACCATTTACCAGTAACATAGTAGTAACATTATTTAAGCTACCATTTGGAATAGGCAGGTTTGATTGTATTTCAAACTGTACATTCACATCTTGTGCTCCACATAAAGGAGATGAAAGTATATCACCATTTTCATTCGTAATTGTCATTAGAGTTGACTGAACACTGGGTGGGCAACAAATTCTTACAGTGTCTGCCACACTATTACCATCCCAACTAAATTTAAATATCCTATCCACAAAACCCGTTGGATGGTCGGCGCAATCACTAATATTCATATTTGGATCAGCACCATTGACATTAAATCCCGTACCGTTAAAGGCTGGAAATCCAGAGGCTGGAACAATTGGATTAAAATTCATTCCTCCATCATCACTATAAGACCATGTACCGTTACTGGTCATTAGAGCATCATTGTTGCCATCACTGATAGCAAAATTTAAGGGAATACCGACATCTTGTCCTGTACTGCAAAACTCAGGAGCACTGATATTTAAAGAGTATTGTTGGGATAATGAGACACTATTGAAGAAGCACAATAGAATGATGCATTTCGTAAAAATTAATAAATATTTCATTTTTTTAAGATTTTTATTTTTGAATAATAATTTTGTCAACCCAAATCTTTTGACCTTGTGAATAAAAATTGACTAAATAAAACCCTGATTGTAATTGCCCTACATCGATATTACTGTAATCGGTGGTGATATTATTAATTCTTTTAACCAATCTACCATTGATATCAGTGACTTGAATTTCCAATGCGTTTACAGGCATGGGATTTATCACAATATTAATAATATCTTTAGCAGGATTAGGGTAGATATAAATATTCTGAATAGCTATATCGTCCTTGGTAGATACAGGACCACAGCAATCCACGACAATATGTGGTTTAGACAATTTAATACATCCATTGCAGTTAGTTTCCAAAACAAAAGTGTCTGCAACAATAGACTCTAAGATATTACCCGTTGCGAGTGGAGTCATAATGCCTTGCTCCAGTTTATACCATTGATAGGTACAATCACTCTCATTTGGACATGATTTGTTTGGAGGTACTACCAATTGGCCCTCAAGAATTATTGGCTTATCTTTATCGGAACAACATCTGTAGCACGGACCTAAAATGATAGGAGTACATGATGGCTCAATGATAGAGATATTTGAAGCCAAAGAAGTGTTACAATCTAAGTCTATCAACTCTGCATAGTAAACACCAGATACATCGCCAGTAGAAAGGTGGTTGTAAAGAGCAGGTGAATTACCTACAGCTTCGGAACCAATAACATCCCCGTTGAGCATCCAATTGATTTGTCCATTGACCATCGGAGAAGGACCAAAATTGAGGGTCATATCTACAAAATCTTCAGAGCAGTCATTAGTATCTGTTGTAAAATCTTGTATGGAGATAGAATCTTTCACTTCAATTCTATATTGCACTGTATCTGCACATGGGCCATTAGGCCTTTGAACCATAAACCAAGTGGTCTGATATAACTGATTGGTATTGATCAAACTATTACTGTTTCCCACACCCAATATAGGCGTATAGTCGGTAATATCTGCTGGCGGATCTACAGTAGTAGAAAACCAAGACCATGTAGCTGTACACGCTTCAGTATATCTCAAAGTGGCATCTTCTCCCGGGCAGAAAGGCTGTGACTCAAATGGATCCATGATGAGTGAACCTTTTGGTGCATCAGGATTGTATGTGGTAAAACTAATAGCACAGGCCTGAGGACAAGATCCTTCTATAGAGAATCTAAAAGTATGGTTTCTAAAGCAAGGATTACTAGTATTGTCATATTCTATGGTGTGTTCAGGAAGTACATTCGTGTTAGGATATACAATAGGACCATTTGGAGAATCATAAGTCCATGAGTAAGTATGGTCTGTACATAGATTTTCTATATTGGCCACAATAGGTTGCACTTCCCCAGTACCACAAAATGCGAAAACTTGATTACCATAACTGAATTGACATGCAATTGGCTTACAAATTTCGATTTGTGCTACATTTGTAGTATCGGCATTACCCTCGCAACAAGAGTTTTGATCATATGTGATACTGGCATATACATCCAGTATTTGACCTGAAGCATATTGTAAAGCGGAGATAGTCAGACCTATACACCCAGATGTAACTTGTACTGGTTGCAAAGGCCAATTTGATTCAGAAGCTGGCTTAATAAACCATTGAACACTAGTAATGTTACACACGTCATTACATTCTAAAGGGATGAAAATATTACCCGCATTATTAACACAAACCAATGTGTCAGCTATACTGACTTCACTAGGCTCTGGACAGCAATTAATGTTAACAGGGCGGCAGATCTCTCCTTCCCAACAAATGCCTCCATTTTCTATCTCCACATAAATAATACAGATCTCATATGTTCCAGATTGACTGTAGGTATGAGTCCAAGTCCCATTCGCACCAGTGAATGCTGGATTTACATTACTATTATCTCCCCACGAGGGCTGTAGATTGATCATCTGATGACAATCATTAAACCCCTGTACATCTAAAGTGACAGTACAGTTTCTTTCATCAATACTTAAGTTCCATGTATTAGGGTCATTGATGATTTCAAAAAATTCTCGTTCATTTTCACAACATGATTGGCAATTCGGTATCGGTATTGTATCTACAATATTATTTTCGTAGCAACAATCAGTAAGGCCTTCACTCATTAGTCTATAACTAAACGCATAATAGGCATATGGATAATCAGGGTCAACCGGAAAACAATATGTTATAGTAGTGGATTCATTAATGGACAATGAAGGAGTTATTGGTATAGGATTTATTGTTGTATTTGTATTTTCATCAGATAATACTATAAAACCAGCTTGTAAAGGCGGATTAGAAAGATTAGTCACCGTGAATGAATAACATAATTGTCCATCTACGCATATTAAACTTTGGTCAGTGATATCGAGGCAATCATTGTCGGTTACACTTACGCATTCTGTCACTAAGGTGTCTGCACAGGCTATTGTTGCTTGAGTGTCGATCACGGCATACCAATTGACCACAATTGAAGGGTAGTCTTGTGAGGGCTCATTGATATTATCTAAACAAAAAATCATCAGGTTTTCGTAAGTTCCAATAGGCAAGTTTCCTGAATTATGCGCAACAACAATATTAGTGGGTGCCGAGGATACAGAAAAGTCATTAGAATAAACAGAGTCCATAACATGGCCTCCAAAAAGCACCCCTGGTGTAAGAATTTGAAAATCAAGGTGAGTAAAAAAGTCATCGGCGCAATTACTTTCAATATTTACGGCAAAGCAGCATTGGTCATCTTCCAAATCATACTCAGTAAAGGTAATACTCTTGTCTTCGCATGGAACACAACATGGTGCCATAGGTATTTCTACTTGAGTATGACAACAAGAGTCATTATTCACAGATAAGCCATTTAAATCTAATGTCATTATCTGGGAAGAAGTTAATGGTGAATCCAATACAATATTTAAACAAAATTGCTGTGAGCTTCCTGGAGCCAATGGACCTGGTATTACCTGAATAACATTATTTACATTGTTTATATAAAATGGAGGATTAGGTGAAACGAGAGCGAAAAAATTTCCGAAAGCAAAATCAGCATCGTTATTTACTTGAAAACATACAGAATACCTTAAAGAATCTAAACACTCTACTTTAAAAGAGTCAATAGTCAAGCAATCGCTATTTACGGGTGGTTCACAATTCACTTTTATCGTATCCCGACACTTGGTATATGAATTGTCACTTTCATCATACAATACCCATTCTATCTCAATGAGCTGCGGTACATCCAAATTGGGGTCATCACCAGTCAGACAAAAATAAAATGCTGAATTACTTCCCGAAGGAAGAAACTGATTGTTAGGGTCATCTATCGAAAAATTCGTTGGCGCCACAGAATTGATAACTAATGGATTGTATGTCACTAACTGACCAAAAGTCCAGCCATTTGTCAGGAGGTTCACATTTACACTTTCAATATTATCCAAGTTGCCGTGATGTAAAGTGACACTATGGCAGCAACCTTGCGGCACTGATGGTGCATTTCTGCCATTACATTCTCCTGGTGTAAATACTGTCACCCCATGTTGATTAATTGCAGTACAATCATTACTATACGTGACACCATTGCAACCACATACAGGAGCATATATTTGGGGACAAGGAATATTATTTATTAAATCAGGATTAACACAATTTGATACCTCGATTGCAGAAGCACGTAGGTTTTCACAAGGATTTGATGGACGAGGTGAACATTCCAATTCAAATCTTTGAGGACAAACTCTGCTGACTCCTCCTGTTACAGGATGTCTATACCACCATTCAAAATGTACCACTTGAGGTGAAGGAGGATTAGAAATATTACTGTCTAAACAAAACGTGCCCCCAAAATAACTTTGATTTTGAATAAACCCATTATTGTGTTCAAGATTAAAGTTATTTGTTCCGGACACAAAATTCAAATCAAATTCACTGGAAACATTATTTGTCACATTCGAAAACTGCCATCCGGGAGTAAAAATAATCGCTTGCATACCAATAAGGTTATTGATACCATTGTTGGTGAATCCAAAATTATAACAACATTTATCTGATGAATTCTCAATAGGTGTCACAAAAAATCTTAGCTTTTTACAAACTGTCGCACTGAAGGAAACCAATCCAAAATAGGCGTTTTTCAAATCCCTCACACTTTGATGTATATTGCCTGTGGATACATCTACCTGAATTATTTCTGTGCCAGGGTTGGTACTTCTTACTATAAAATATTTTCTGACAAGGCAATCATAGATTACTGAAAAGGGTCTATTTATCCAGTCTAGACGACTGATGACTTGGATTAACTTTGGCGTACCAAATGTACTTCTTACCTTATCATAAGTAGCTTCCATAAGTTGCAATGAAGCGCCCTGTCGTGTGGTCTCAGTGACCAGAAAATATATTCTGTCATCATCTACTTCTATACCTTTGAAATCTGACCAAGTTACAGTAGGGTCAGATGGCCTCCCTAGACTTCTATTTACAACTTGACACTTAGGAGAAACTACCCAAATGTTACCTTCATTTCCCAAAAATATGATATTATCATCCACGACAACGGATGAAAAACTATTATCTGATGCAACACCAATGTTCCCACATTCAATCGAAACAGAATTAATGCCCGGGTCATAAGAAACTAGGTTCAAAACATTGCCCCTTGACTCTTTAATTAAAGCATACCACTTGTCGTCAAGGAATTGTGGTGCTTGCACATTTTGCGAAATGTTGGAGGCAGACACCTTTTCGGTATTACCGTCAAAATAAAATACTTCAACCGGGCTGCTTTTTGAAAAACTTAAAAAGCTTCCGGACTCGTAATTAAATGTTGAATTATATTCTTTGTCGATATCTCCAACATGATTTGCGCTCGTCCCAATGACTTCTGGATCAATCCTTTCCAATATAGAAGTATCGGAAGATAAAGAAACTGCTCTGATTTCATTAGAAGTACTTTCTTTGCAAAAGCCCAACATCTCAATTTGGGACATAGCTAAAGTGGAATTCATGAGAATCAACCACAGTATAATTTTGAATTTGGTTAAAATAAACTTCATACTACTCATTTTAAAAATTAGTTTAAAAAATTAAAGAATTCTGTTGGCGGGCATAGTTGCCACCTTTCTATACACATTCCTATTTATTTAGCGCTAAATGAAATTATGCATACATAACATTTATCCTCTCACATTAAAAAGTAACCCAATAAATTTATTTATTTCAAATTTTTTTTTAACTTTGTATTAAATTGTGTTAAATATAGATATTTCCCATGAACTGGATAGACAGATTGAAATCAAATGCTAATGATGCTCTGTTCGCGATTTATGATGAATTTCAGTCTGAAGCTATCAGCTGGATTAAAAGTGAATTCAAGGTGGATACCGTTGATGCAGAAGAAATATTTCAGGCATCTGTTGTAGTTTTGTATGACAATGTCGTCACCGGTAAACTGGTTGAGCTCACGTCTAATCTAAAGACTTATCTCTTTTCTATTATAAAACATAAGATAATCCACTTAAATCGGGAAAGATATAAAATAAGCGATTTTGATGCTTTATCTTATTTAAAGGAGGCTGTTTATGAAGAGTATAAAGAAATAGATCAAAAGGATTTGGATAAGATGTCAAGAATGCTTATCAGGTTGGGTGATCCTTGCAAAAAATTGCTTGAGTTGTCATTTTATAACAATATGGCATTGGATGATATTACGCAACTTCTAGGTTACAAAAACAAGGATTCAACAAAAAATCAAAAATATAAGTGCTTAAAAAGGTTACAAAATCTATTTTTTGAATAAATAATAAATATATGCAATGAGTCAAGATAATCTTGAGAGGTTTGAAAAATATTTTAGGAATGAACTTAATCCCAAGGAGTTAGAGGATTTTGAGCATAATCTGTCCAATGATATCACGTTTCGAAAGGAATTTGATTCGTACAATTTGATGTTAGCAGGTATTAGGTCCAATGCATTAGAAGAAAAATTAAATTTATTAAAGAACCATGCTTCTACGAAAACTCAAGGTAGAAAAACTGATTCTATAGGCGATAAACTGTGGTGGGCTGTGTGCTTAATTGGAATATTGGTTTCTGCATTAATCTATTTTGGTGTGCAAAATTATGATAATAAAGATACCCAAGAAATAAAAATTGAAAATCAAATAAATGACATACCAGAAGAGATAAACTCGGAAGTGCCTATGGCTCAAGAAGTCATTGCCGACACCTTGCAAATAACGCCTAAAGAAGTAAAGCTTCCAGAATCCGTAAAAGATGATAAGCCTCGTAAAGACCAAAAGATCTATGCCAATAATTCGAAGGTAGATTATCTTAAAGAAGCCTTGAAGCTATATATAAAACCAGAAAATTTGGCCATAATCTACAGAGCGGCACCTGATAATGCAACTTCAGCACAACAAAAGGCTTTAAGCGAATTTTACAACAACAATTACAGTTCTGCCGTAAATATACTCCAAGGAACAGATGATGATAAAGAATTATATTTATTGGCCCATGCACTGCTTTTAACAGGTGAACACAAAAAAGCCTCCAACATATTTAGAGAATTGGGAAAAGATGACTTTACTATGTATCATGAGGACTCGAAATGGTATCTTGCTTTATCGTTAATCGCCCAATTGCCAGCATCAAAGGCTGAGATACAATCCTTAGTAACTGAATTGAAATCCACTCCAAAATATAAAAATAGTGTAGATAATTTACTACAGCTTATTCAATAAATAATATATTGAGTAGAAATTTTCATTATCAATTTAATACCCTAAATGCGCCCCATATCTCAGGGCTGTATGAGTTTTTTAATGTTCTTTTTGCTATTTTTAAAGCTGAGTTAGCGTCTCCAGAAAGTACATATGCACTATAAAAAACATCACAAAACGTCACTGAAATATCGTCTGGTATTGGCCATAATGTAGCGACTACCTTGTGAGCTCCGGCTTTTTTAAATGCATTGCCAACACTTGCATTTCCATATCCATTCAGATAATCTCCCAAACCTGTATTACATGCAGATAAAAAAATTAAATTCGTTTGCGAAAAATCTTGATTAGTTATTTCAATAGCTGATAAGTACGGATCGTCTAAAATTGACTCTTTAGCTAAAAGTAATTGAGCATTACTATTGGCATCAAAATAATTAGTAACTTTTCCTTTTTTTGATTTTTTATAAATACCATGAGTAGCTATATGAATTACCGAAAATTTTTGATTAGAAAACGCTTCTACTATATTGGCCTTGTGCGCTTGACATCCCATTATTGATAAAATATTAATCGATGGATTTGTTAATTTGCGATGGAGTAATTCTATTTCTTTTTTTGAACCTTGTAAAAAATCAAAAGAGTTTTCACGAATAGTTAAATCACTAGTATTTCCATTTTCATTGTTTAAAATATTGCAATTGTAATCAATACCGCCTACTAACAATATATTGTCTAAATTACTGGGATGAGCCAGATTATTGTATTCGAGTAAAGATTTACTGTTTTCAATAAAAATGATCTCAAATTTGTCATCTAAAACATTATTTTTGCTGCCTGACGAACTTAAAATTTCAAGAGCTATTAAGTCAAGTCCAGCGTCCGTAGAAATATATAATCTTCTTTTGCCTTTGATATTGTCTTCCAATGGCCTCCATATTAAATCATATAATTCTTTATTTTTTTTACCATTGTTAATGTAGCTAATTTCTGGATCTTTGTTTTCAAAAATTTTAGAAACATCTTTATATATATGAACATTCAATTGATGTTTATCAACAATAAAAACTCTCATTTTTTCTTGACCAATATTAGAATTTTCTATGTAAAAATCTAAAAAGATATCATTATCAAGTAAAGCATCTTTTATATGGGTTAGTGAAACATTGGAATTCCACTTTATACCTTTTTCTTCTAATTTGTTTTGAATTTTATTTGAAATATGATTCAATGAATCTTTATTATTGGGGGTGTCATGGGTATTGACTAATTCAGAACAGAGAGATTTATATTCATTATAATATCCTTCAAGTTCATCGTCTTTTAGATTATGAATGATATTCCTAAGTTGATAATAATATCCCGAAGATGAGTTTTTAACGTTGTTCAATTTATTATATATACTAGAATAATCCACTTTCATTTCATTGCTTTCTAAAATATCAAAAAGCTTTGAATACCAGTTTTTTATAAGATTCACACTTGATACTTGTTGTTCTGGGGATTGGTTGATTAAGTTGATATAATTGTTATTAATTGAGTTTTTTATTTTATCAATCAAAGTTTCATTTTTGTTGTTTATTGCGAGCTTCATTAAATCTATTTTAACTCTTATAAGTATATGCGGAGGTAGGTTTTTAAAATGAACTTCATTCTCAATTGTATTTATTAGAAGACTGGCTTTTTCGTGTTGCTGTGTCAGAATGTAATAGTTGACAATTGGCATAGCATTTGAATAATTATTGTAAAGGTCCGGAGATATCTTGCCAAAATATTCGGTGGCTTTTTCTATGTCTTTTAAATCAGTAAAATGATGGAATTTTATATAATTTAGTTTTTCTAATGTTTTCGTTTCATACTTAGTGCCTAAAACGAGTTTTGTAATTTGGTCTGAGTATTGCAAAGCCAAATCTAAGTTATTCATTGCAACACTTAAATTTATGCCCTTAAAAAGTATATCAAGATATAGAGTGGAATCTATATTTTTATCTGTTTTGATAGAATTCTCCAATTCTTCTAAAATTTCCATGCCACTTTCATAGTCCTGTTTCCACTCATAATAAATTACATACTTTAGTTTTAGCGAATAATATAAATTGATTTTTGTTTTTATATTTTTATTATACATGTATAATGCTTCGTCTAAGGTCTTTTTCATATTGACCAAATCATCATTTCTTAAGTTTAGTATTGCCTTATTAATTAATAAAGAAACTGTCGTTGTATCATTGATGTTTTTGCACAACGTAATCTTGTTTTCTAAAAAGTCAAATGCCTCTTGCCTTTGGTTAAATACGTGAAATTTGATGGTAGAAGAGGTTAGTATTATTTTCCTATACTCAGTGTGGAAACTGCAGGGGCATATTTTTTCAAAATTTTGCAAGTATATTTCAAAAATAGAATCTTCTTGAATATATTCTAATTTTCGGATATCTGTGATTTCATTTAAGTAAGTTTGATTCAGGTTCTCACAACTTGAATTGGGCATATTTTGGCTATTTAATGGATACTGACTTCCACACAAAATACAAAATAAAATTAAATATTTAATAGAGTCTATCATTTTTATATTTTTTTATCCTTTAAACTAATCTTAGGGTATCATTTTTATTCTCACAGAGATTCATTTTTTCGAATAAATAATCAAATGCTACTTCTCGTTGGTTTAATGCATGAAATTTTAAAGTTAATGAAATGTTCAACAGCTTTGTATATAATTGACCTATCGGAAAATTAGGATGGTCAAAGTAACAAGGACAAATATCATCCATCAATTCAATTATCTTTGATGTAATTGAGTCTTCTTTTTCGTATTCCTTATTTGCTCTACATTCCTTAAGAATTACATTTTGGCTTGTGAAATATTTGTAAATATCACCACAATCATTGATTTCTTGTGTACTTCCCATCTGTGTAGATAGCACTATAGCACATAAAGTAAGAAATAATTTGACATTTTTTAGATATAAAGATGCAAAATTCATATGACTTTGTCTTTTTAATAATTTATTTGTACAGCGAAAATAAAAACGATTAATACCCTTAAGAGTACAATCGATTTTAACTTGTCTCTACACGAGCTCATCTACTTATTTAGACTTTTCTCTGACTTGTAAAGAGGTCAAAAGCTATTATCTATTCATCTCATCTAATAAGCCATCTACGAGAAAAACTAACAAGTATTATAAGCGAACTTAAACAAAATAAAAACAAAGAAAGCCAATAGTGAGATTAAACTGAATAAACTCCACTAAGCTCCCGCGTGATTTGGGGCGATTCTTATTGAAATACACAGACAAAAGTTGATTTTAATTTGTAATATTCGTTAAATGGCTACATTTGATGTGTATAACTATAATTTCGTATATTAATAGCGAAAAGCAATAATAGTTTAAAAAAATTAAAAAAGGAAACGAT
>CAZBCV010000077.1:0-12820 GCA_964490495.1 uncultured Aureispira sp.
TGCAGTCTTACAATTGTCTTCGGCCGTTGGAGCTGCTACCTCTAAAGGAGCACATTGTGATACTACAACATTTAATGGTTCATCACTTTCCCAACGCGGCTTCATTTTGTCTTCTACGTTGATTGTAGCCCAACAAGAATTCCTGCCATCAGCAGTGCCAATCTTGGCATAAATCGCTTTACCAACATAAAGACGAGCATCAAAATTAACTGAACTAGTTCCAGTCGCAATGAGGCCCGAAGTTGGCGTTTTCATTAATGTCACTACAGCGGAAGAGGTTCCACCACATGTAGATCCGTCAGCTAATACTTGCTCTGCGGTAATAGTAGCACTACATTCTTCGTCCACAGAGACATTGAGAGTACCTTTACATGCACACGACACCTGAGATGTAGCTGCATTAATAGTACCCATTGTGAGTACAAAAGCAAGACCCATAAGTCTAAACCATGCACTAATTTGAGTTGAATTTGTTCCATTCATGAGATCCAAATTTTGAGTTAAATGAAATAAAAAATTTTACTGTTATGGGAATTCGGCACGAGCATAAACACAAGCACCTATGTCCCTGTAACTTTGAAAAAAATAATTAATAATAACCACTAGCAGCATAGCTACTAATTTCTCTTTTGGATCTATTATCTATAGGTTGTATATAATATTCAAAGAAGCCATGATTTACTAAAATCATAATCATCTTACATAAGTCTGGTTCTAATAGACTATATGGTATTTAAAACAATTTAGGTTCAACACTTTTATAAACATTAAATTAATATTATATTTATAAAAAGCTGTATAGGAATTCTATATATTCCGGTTGGATTTTATTAAAGGTTCTGAATAGTTTCTCACGCTATTCGGGGACAAAGTTATGAGGCTTTTCACATATAAAAAAATTTTATTGAAAAAAAATACATATATTTTCATACATAACATATAAATAATTCATTATCAGGGCTAAAAAAATATATATTTTTTTTTATATATAATGCAGTTTTTTATCAAAATCAATACAATTACATGGTTAACTATATTTTAAATATATTAATTAATCATAATTTATTAAAATATTTAATATGTTAATTTTTGAAATATGTTATATTTAAAACACCTTAAATTATTGTAGTATATTGATAAATTAATAAGGGATGCATTGATCAACAAATATCTCCATTGATATTAACATAGACCCATCAAAAGAATAATAAAAAGTATTACCTTTTGTAAAAGAGTGAGACATACAAATATGAATGCGTAAATAAATGAATGAAATTGGAAACTAATAAGTTGAGAATAAATAATTCACATAAATACAAAAAAACCTAAAGAATACTTTAGATATCTTTTGAGAAAAGGAAATAATAAAACAAAATGGGTCTTTAAAACAATTCTTCGTAGATAGCTTTATATTTAAGAGCTGAATTATCCCAAGAAAAATCAATTTGCATAGCCCTTGCAATACAATCGTTTTTAAAATCTCTATTGTAATATAAATCGAATGCTCGGCCCATAGCGTGTAACATCTGTTCAAAATCCATATAATCGAATCTTATACCTACACCATTCTCCTCAGTAATGTCTTTGACACTATCTTTTAGTCCGCCTGTAGTCCGAACTATTGGTAAAGTGCCATATCTCATAGCAAACATCTGGTTGAGACCACATGGTTCTACGCGGGATGGCATAAGCAAAAAGTCTGAACCAGCATAGATTTTATGAGACATACCTTCATTGTAGGCCAGCATACAAGCCACATGAGATGGATATTTTTGTGCTACATTACGCAATGCATTTTCTATGCTTTTGTCACCAGTCCCCAAAAGAATAAAGTTGACATTTTTATGTCTAGACAACCAAGTATCTATCAAACCTGCCAAAAACTCAGCTCCTTTCTCTAAGACAAGCCGACCAATAAAACCATATAATGGCAACGATTCATCCAACCCAGCTAGATCACAGATAACTTTTTTATTTTTTCTTTTAAAATCTATAGGGTCGCTTTCGTAATGGTGAAGTATCATTGGGTCTGTAGCAGGATCCCATATTTCTGCGTCTATACCATTAAGTATTCCCGTGCATTTCCAATGTTCAGATCTGAAGAGGCTTTCTAACCCAGCACTGTCATACATAAGTTCTCTCATATAATTAGGAGATACTGTGTTCACTCTATCAGCACATCTTACAGCAGATGCTAGAGGGTTGATAACATTTGACCATTCTAACAATCCAGACTTCCATGAATCAAATTGAGGCAAAAGATATTGTTTACTCCATGAAAACATGCCTTGATATCTTTCATTATGAATGGTAAAAACTGTTGGAATATGAGACAAAGAATGAAATTCATAAGTATATTTCATCATAAAAGGTATCAGCCCTGTATGATGATCATGGCAATGTACCACATCAAAATTATAGGCGCCATCTCTCAACCATATCAAAATTGCCCTTTGAAATGCGATATTCCTTTCAATCTCATCGCCAAAATAATGTCCTTCTTTATTGGCATAAACACCATATCTATCAGTTTTAGAAGGCAAATGTATAGTATAAAAGGGGAAACCAAGAATATCGTCAAGAAAATACCTTACCTCAAAATATAATTGTTCAGGTCCTAAATGAAAGCCACCTTGATGAACAATACGATAAAGCTTACCTTCAAACCATGGCATCTCATAGGCTGGAATGACAACACTAGTTTCTACACCCTGTCTAGCTAAATATTTGGGTAAAGAACCTACCACATCAGCTAGTCCACCCACTTTTGCTACTGGATAACATTCCGCACTGGCATATAATACTTTCATGTTTGAAAATTTTAAGGTTTTACTACTTTTTTAAAATAATCGTAAGTCAATCTTAATCCTTCGTATCTATCTACTTTGGGCGTCCAGTCTAATATTTCCATAGCCCGTGTGATATCAGGTTTTCTTTGTTTAGGATCATCTACAGGCAAAGGATTATAAATAATGTGAGCTTTAGGATTATTGACAAGTTTTAATATTTCTTGAGCAAAATCCAATATAGTTATTTCTGAAGGATTGCCCAGATTAACAGGCATAGGATAATCACTCAACAAAAGCCGATATATGCCCTCGACCAGATCTGAAACATAACAAAACGATCTTGTTTGTAATCCCTCACCAAATACTGTTAGTCCTTCACCACGTATAGCTTGAGAAAAAAAAGCGGGCAATACTCTGCCATCTTCTACCCTCATCCTTGGACCATAGGTGTTAAAAATCCTTACTATTCTTGTTTCTAAACCATGATAAGTGTGATAGGCCATTGTTATAGCTTCTTGAAACCTTTTGGCTTCGTCATATACTCCTCTAGGCCCAATGGGATTGACATTTCCCCAATAGTCTTCTTGTTGTGGGTGCACTAGAGGATCTCCATACACTTCAGAGGTAGATGCGATCAGAATTCTTGCATTTTTAGATTTAGCTAAACCTAATAAATTATGTGTTCCTAGAGAACCAACTTTTAGAGTTTGTATAGGCATTTTTAAATAATCAATAGGGCTTGCCGGCGAGGCGAAATGCAAAATATAATGTAATTCACCAGGCACATGAACAAACTTTGAAACATCATGATGATAGTACTCAAAGTTTTTTAAAGGAAACAAATGTTCGATATTTTTCAAATCACCCGTTATAAGATTATCCATGGCTATCACATGATATCCTTCTGCTATGAATCTGTCGCACAAATGGGAACCAATGAATCCCGCAGCTCCTGTAATTAAAACTCGTTTCATTATTTATTATTATTAATTAATATTATTATATTCGTTTTCGTTTAAAAAACGTAGTTAACAAATGAGAACATTCTTTATGTTTGATACCCAATTCCAATTTTGTTTCAGGATGCAATATCTCTTTTCCATAGCGCATAAAGCCTCTTTTTTCGTCACTGGCTCCATAAACTACTCTGCCAATTTGCGTCCAAAACAATGCACCAGCACACATCATACAGGGTTCTAATGTTACAAATAAGGTACATTCTGTCAAATACTTATTACCTAAATAGGCTGATGCTGATGTAATAGCTAAAACCTCGGCATGAGCAGTGACATCACTAAGCATTTGAGTTTGATTATGTGCCCGTGCGATAATCTGATTTTGGCAAACAATTATGGCTCCAACGGGAACTTCATCGGCAGCCATAGCTTTTTGTGCTTCTTTTATCGCTTGATCCATAAAATATTCATCGCTAAAAACAGATAACATTGTAATTGAAATTAAAATTCGGCACAAGAAACAAATTTTTTTACAAATTTTAGTCATACTTAATTTAAAAGTCGTAATTTTGCGCATGGAAAACATAAATAATTTATCGCCCTTGCCCGAAGAGGCCTTGACATTTGATGATGTGCTTTTAGTACCTTCATATTCGGATGTCTTACCAAGAGAAGTGGATATTTCCACACAGTTTACCACTGATATAAGAATCAATGCGCCCATAGTTTCGGCTGCAATGGATACAGTCACAGAATATAAGTTAGCTATTGCTATGGCTAGAGAAGGTGGTTTGGGTATCATACATAAAAATATGTCAATTGAAGCTCAAGCCAAAGAAGTCCGAACTGTCAAAAGATCTGAAAGTGGCATGATTATAGACCCGGTAGTGCTCAAGCTTGATGCACAAGTCAAAGATGCACATCATATTATGCGTGTTCATAAAATTGGAGGAATCCCCGTAATAGACAATCAAGGTAGATTAGTGGGTATTTTGACCAATAGAGACCTGAGATTTGAAACTGAGTCTGAAAAAAATGTGACAGATATCATGACAAAAGAAAATCTCATTACAGCACCCAAAGGCACAACTCTCCTACAAGCAAAGCACATTCTACAAAAGTATAAAATAGAAAAACTGCCCGTAGTAGATGATATGGGCTTTTTAGTAGGCCTTATTACTTATAAAGACATCATGAAACTTGAAAACTTCCCTAATGCTGCTAAAGATTCTCATGGGAGACTTATGGTAGGAGCAGGAATCGGGGTTAGCCATGACATGTTTGACAGAGTAGAGGCATTAGTTCATGTAGGTGTTGATGTCATTTGTGTTGACACAGCCCATGGTCATTCTAAAGGTGTATTAGATTCTATCAAAGAATTAAGAAAAAAATATAATGATTTACAAATTGTAGGTGGAAATATAGCAACAGCTGAGGGGGCAAAAGCCCTTGCAGATGCAGGAGTGAATGCCGTGAAAGTTGGTGTAGGGCCTGGAAGTATATGTACTACGAGAATAGTAGCCGGTGTTGGTGTTCCACAACTTTATGCTATCAGAAATGCGGCTTATGGCTTGAGAGGCACAGGCATACCCATCATAGGTGATGGAGGTATTAGATATACAGGTGATATCACTAAAGCCCTGGCCGCTGGAGCCAGTTCAATTATGGCGGGTTCGCTATTTGCAGGCACCGAAGAAGCTCCCGGCGAAACAATCCTCTTTGAAGGCAGAAAATTCAAAGTATATAGAGGTATGGGATCTTTAGGCGCCATGGAATTAGGTAGTAAAGATAGATACTTTCAAGATGTAGAAGATGATGTCAAAAAGCTTGTGCCAGAAGGGATTGAAGGAAGAGTGCCCTATAAAGGATCTGTATCTGAAGTTATGGTTCAATATTTAGGAGGGTTAAAAGCTGGTATGGGCTATTGTGGTGCTGGAACAATCGAACAACTCAAAGGCGCCAAAATGGTAAAAATATCAAGTAGCGGTATATTAGAAAGTCACCCTCATAATATTACAATTACTAAAGAATCTCCTAATTATAGTCGGAAAGGTTAAGTCTTTTTTATTCTTTTAAAATTTTTTATACAATCTCGTTGACTTAATTATTTTCTTTTATTTTTAGCCTATACTACCAGCCTTTGGGAGTTAGTCAAACAAGGTTGATGCAAGTCAGTCAGGCTGAACTTTTCTCTCATTAGGGAAAAACTTCATAAATACAGCTCAACTCAACGACGTTTACTTATATTTGAGATAGCGCTGCTAAGTTTTAGCAAAAAAATAAATCGAATTAGTCCACATTTTTTGTGAACCCCATTAATTGGTGTCTATACATAAAGTGAAGTATCATTTTTATGTTTTTATGAATACTGTTTTCGCTCTTTGGATTAAATTTTGTCTCCAGATAATTTTTAAAAAAAAAACATATTTCAAAAACTATTATATTAAATTTACTGTTATAATCTGTGTATAGTTTCAATATTAATTTATACCTTTGCACTTTCAAAAGTGATAAGTCAAATTTAATTAGATATTTATACCCATAATAAATCACAGCTGGCCATGTCAGTTACAAAATATTTAGGTCATCGCCTTAAAGATGTAGTTTTCTTATTTTGAGACCTTAGTCGAGAGAGCCCTTGTAAACAGTTACCTGGGCTCTTCGCATTTTTAATACCACTATATTATGCATACATACCCTGACAAAGATACCATTTTCCCTCTTCATGATTACGAAAAATTATGTTTTCTTAAAAACATTATCAAAAACCCCAATATTGAAGTAGGAGATTTTACCTATTATCACGACTTTGAAGATGTTTACAATTTTGAAAAAAATGTAAAATACCATTTTGACTTTACAGGAGATAAGTTGATTATTGGCAAATTTTGCATGATAGCCTCAGATGTAAAATTCATAATGAATGGCGCCAATCACATAACAGAAGCTATATCATCTTTTCCATTTGACATTTTTGGTGGAGCATGGAAAGAAGCTATGGGCTCTTCGCAGTATCCCAACAAAGGCAACACTACTGTGGGAAATGACGTATGGATTGGGCATAATTCCACAATAATGCCAGGCATAAAAATAGGAGATGGTGCTATCATAGCGACAAACTCAACTGTTGTAAAAGATGTTGATCCCTACACTGTGGTTGGAGGTAATCCAGCAAAAATGATAAAACACCGCTTTGCTCAAGAGCAAATAAATATTTTGTGTGCATTGAAATGGTGGGATTGGGATATTGAAAAAATCACAAAAAATATAGGGATTATCACTAGTTTGGATATAGAAAAACTAAGTGAATTGTAGGTATTATCATAAACTTTCCAAAAAACTATTGGCCACAGAGTGAATTTTTTCCTTTTTGGAATCATCCCACTTGTCATATGTACGCACCAGCATGCCTAATCTTGGATTTCGCTCAAAAAACTCTCTGTGAACATCCATGAAACGCCAAAATAAAGCATCCCAAATTAAGGCCCACTCTTGCCCTTTGGAGAAATCACTCATTTTGAAAAGATAATTTGAGCCGCTAATGTAAGGCTTTGTGCACATCAAACCACCATCTGCAAACTGTCCCATACCATAAATATTCGGCACCATCACCCAGTCATAAGCATCAATATACATTTCCATAAACCACTGATAGACCTCATCGGGATCAAACTCACACAACAACATAAAATTGCTCAATACCATTAGCCTTTCAATGTGGTGATTATATCCTGTTTTCAAAAGCTTTTTTATTGTTGTATCTATGGGCTCAATCCCTGTGGAACCATTATAGAATGATGCAGGAATTTTTCGTGTGAAGCCCCAATAATTGGTCGTTCGTTGACGTGTCCCCTCAACTTCATAAATCCACCTTATAAATTCTCTCCAGCCTAAAATCTGTCGCACAAATCCCTCTAAACTATTAATAGGTACCTCATTTTTTTGTGCGTATTCTATACTCTCACTTAAGACATATTGAGGGGTCAAAAGTCCTACATTGAGCAAAGGCGTCAAAACTGAATGATGTAATACACTTTCCTTAGACATAATTGCGTCTTCATAAGGCCCAAATTCATGAAACCTATTGGTTAAAAAATCTTGCAACCAAAGTTTTGAAGTAGCGGTATCATGTGGATAAACTACCGAAGTATCCAAAAATCCATAATTGTTAGGAAAATGTTTTTGTGTATAAGCCCACGCCTCCCGATGAAAATCTGAAAGGGAAGTTTGCGGTATTGGCGGTGGCACTTTTTGAGTGGGGTACTTTTTCCTATTATCCACATCAAATGTCCATTGTCCGCCTAATGGATTATTATTATCATCCAACAATATTTCCCTATTTTTCCTTTGATAAGTATAAAAATCAGTTTGAAAATATCGTTTTTTAGTTTTACCGAAACTACCTAGTTCAGCAGATGAATTGATAAACAACGGCGATTCAATGATTTCTAAATGACTTGAAGTAGAAGAAATCGCTATTGAAATATGTTTTTGCAACCAGTTGTCCACAGGATTATAACAACAAAACTCTCTTACTCCTTGTGAGAATAAATGAGGAATTAATTGTCTAATATCTGATATACTCTGATGAGATTCTATATAGATCACATTAAGAGTTAGTTCCTTAAGCTTAGCCTCATATGACTTCATGCTGTATCGGTGAAATGCAATTTTTTGTTTATGGAATTTATATTGTTTGAAAAACAAAAACTCTTCAACCAAATAAACACAATCAAACCCCAATAAAGGACCGATATCGTCGAACAAATGATGCGGGAAAACTAAGAAAGCTCTCACTATTTTCCATTTTTAGCAAAATAGTCGTCTAGTGCTTTTTTCCTAAACTCAAAAATTTCTTTAACTTTGTTGTCCACGAATAGTAATGAAGCTATCGAACCCAAAATCCATTTACCTACATCATAATACAAAATGTCTTTCATCATCACACCTCCTTCCACTGCTCTGAAATGATGTTCGTGATGCCAAATATTGTAAGGTCCTTTGCGCTGTTCATCTACGAAATACTCCATTTCCTTAATGTGTGTAATTTCTGTCATCCACGAAACTGGAATGCTGAGCATTGGCTTGATCTTGTAAGTAATAATGAGACCTTCATACATTTTCTCAGGCAGATCAGAAGTAATAACAAAATCCAACTCCTTGGGGGTCACCTCATTAAGGTTTTTGGGTGTTGCAAAAAAAGACCAAGCTTCTTGTAAGCTTATAGGTAAAAACTGTTCTTGTACGAGACGTTTCATTCTCAAATTATTAATGAGCCACCTTAATAAAAAAAGTGAATAATTGTTTTTGAAAAATACTTTTAAAGATTAACCAAAAGGATATTTTAGAATACATTTTTTTTCCAAATTGGCTTAAATAGGTTCTCAACCAACAAAATGAACATCATCCTATTCATACCTCAATGCCTCAATAGGGTCCAATGAAGCGGCTTTCAATGCAGGATATAACCCTGATATCAAGCCCACAATAATACAAACTGAAAAGCCTAATGCCATCCAAAGCCATGGAATTAAAAACCGACCTTCGACCAAGACTGAAACGCCATATCCCATCAATATACCTAAAAAAACACCTATGATACCTCCTAACAAACATATAGCAATGGCTTCTACTAAAAACTGAATGAGTATATTGGAGCGAGTGGCGCCTAGAGCTTTTCGGATACCTATTTCCTTAGTTCGTTCTGTCACCGAGACGAGCATGATATTCATTAATCCAATCGAGGCCCCTAATAATGTCAACATGGCAATAACCACAGTGCTCAATCTCAAAGTTGAAGTCATATCCTTTAATGTAGTGAGTATGCCGTCACTTTTCTGAATTTCAAAGTCATTGGGCTCTGTCACTTTTAAACGTCTTACATTGCGCATTACTCCAATGGCATGATTTATGGCTTCATCCATTTCTTCGGGTCTACTTACCGCCGTAGAAACATTATAAGCTTTATCAGGGAAGCCGTAAAGTATTTTAAAATTATATAGAGGGATAAATACTCTTAAGTCTTGAGAGCCACCAGACGATGAGCCTTTACTTTTGAGTGTTGCCAATACTTTATATCTTTGGGTATTGATAAATACAGTTTGACCAATAGCTTTTTCTGGATCGTCTTGAAATAATAGCTTAACAATATCACTGCCCAATATGACTTTTTGACCTGTGCCCATGACCTCATCTGGTGTAAAATTTCTACCTGCTGAGATTTCAAACCCAGAAGTCGAAACAAAATTTTCATCAATACCAAGTACTCTTACGTTTGGGTTAGTTTTTTCATTTTCAAATTTTATCGTGGCATCACTTGTACCAGTACTGTTAATAGATACTTGAGTTGTACCATATTGATAGTTGTTTTTAAAATTCATAGCCTCATTAAATACTATATTAGAAGCTACTTGTTTTGTTCGCCTTCTCCCGCCACCGCTCAAAGTTTCGTTCAAGGATTTTACACTAAATGAATTGGCACCCAACTTTGAAAAATTATCACTCATAGAAATCAAGATACTATCAATGGCCGTCAATATGCCTACCAAACATGTAATCCCCACGGCAATAATGAGCATTGTCAATAAGGATCGCAAAAAATTTGACCGTATAGAGGATAAGGCTAGCTTAACATTTTCTAATGGATTCATGTCTATGTATTAATCTAAAAACGTAATTAGCTGTAAAATTATAACCAATTTGCGAAAACAAAAATTTTTTTAGAGAGAATAACATAAATTGCCGATGAAATACGCTTGACTAAGTGCTGAATGATGATTAGACAATATACAATACACTTATTTGTTGAGTTCGGAAAGTGTAACATCATGAGTCGATATCGCCTCAAAACACAATATCAAAAAAAGACAAACAAAATTTTCATTATAATTAAATATAAATAACTACCTTTGTCGTATAGAACATAATGATAATTAGAGTGCTTAAATACAGTTTTTTCATATTTTTAGTGTTTTTTGTGATGGCTTGTGGTCCAAAAGTGATTTATGAAGACACCCAAACCTTACCCGAACCTTGGTCTTATGACAAAGGGATAACTTTTCAATATGAGATCAAAGATACAACAATAGCCTATGATTTGATATTGACAATAGAACATTTAGTTGATTTTGGATATGAGAATGTTTATGTTTCAGCACAAACAATATTCCCTGACAAAACTAAAATTTCAAACCCTGTATCACTGCAATTAGCCACTGAAATGGGAACTTGGCTTGGAAAATGCGATAGCAAAAAGTGCACCACCGAAATTGTTATTTCTCCTCAAGCATATTTTAAAAATTTGGGAATTTATAGCCTCATGCTCCAGCAATATTCTCGGTCGGATAGTTTGAGGGGCATTCTGGAATTAGGTTTAAGAATTCAAGAAGCTCAATTGAATTAAAAGAATATGGTATTCAGTTCAAAAGTTGAAAAAAATATTTCAATAGCATTATTAATAGTTTTCGCATTGGCTATAGGTTATATCAAGTTTTTTCAGCACGAAATGTGGAAAGACGAATGGCAAGCTTGGTTTGTAGCAAAAGACATGTCACTCATAGAACTTACAAAATTTTTATATTATGAAGGTCATCCTGCCCTGTGGTATCTCTATCTCAAACCATATACATGGCTATCTGGTCTATTTGACGATGATATCCTCTTAAAATCGGCTCACTACATTACAGTAATTGCAGGATTATACATATTTTTTATTCGTTTCAATATGTCATGGACTATCAAGATTATGGCAGCCTTAAGTTATTTTATATTTTTTGAATATGGAATTATCAGCAGGGGATATTTTCTATTGCTGGCTTTATTTTTTTGGGTTATTTATAGTTTAAAAAGCGAAAAATACAATCATAAAACGCTTGGAATAGGGCTCTTTTTGCTATGTCAAACTGAGGTTTATGGTGTATTTATGGTTTTTGCCATATTAGTTTACCTTTATTTAAAATCAGAAAACAGAAGTACATTTTGGACTTCTAATATTACAAAATGGAGCTTTATCGGTCTAGCGGTTTTTGTAATTTCAGTTTTTCCTCGCACCTCTGACCATTTAAGCAGGGTATCGGGACAAAAATATGAATTTTTTGATAAAATATGGGTGGCACTTCAAGGCAATTTATCCAACACGTATTTACTTGGTTCTACGTGGGACACTCAAGCATATGGGTGGACTTGGTTAGGGCTTTTATTTTCAGTAATTTCATTGCTTGGAATTGGGCTATTATTGCAAAAAAACAAACCCTTATTGTGGGCTTCACTCACCTATATTTTAGCAGCATGGCTATTCAGTATTTTCTTTTTAGTTGGAGGAGTCAGGCATTGGGGTTTGGGCTTTGTATTTTTGATAGGTCTAATAGAATTAAGAAATGTAGTACCATCAAAAGACAAACTTCAAATGGTCATACTTTCCATATTTTGTGGTATGTCAATGATTCATGGAGTCAAAGCCCTCAAAATTATTTCTGAAATCCCTTTCTCTAACGCTCAAGAAGCTGGCCTTTTTATTAGAGAAAAAGTACCTGTAAAAGTACCCATTGTGTCTCTTAATAAGTTTGAGACTGTGCCAGTGAGTGGTTACTCAGGTCGTCAATTTTATGAACTACCTGACGGCGTTGAGTTTTCCTATTTTAGATGGGTGGACAAAATCTATGTCCCCACAGAAAATGAGCTTAAGCTTTTTGCACAATTTAAGGGAGTGAGTGGAGTAATTTTAGTCTCCTCAAAGCCTATTGATAACCAAAGATATATTAATGCAAAACTATGGAAAAGTTTTGAACAGAAAAATTACAAAAACGAAAATTATTATATTTATACTTTATCAGTAAAGTAGGAAAAATAAATAATTAAACCAAACACGAATAAAATAGTCTGTTTACTGGAAACTTATCGTTTACTACTTCTATACACGCCCGTTTTCTCTCAAAATATCCAATACCTCATCTGTACTAATTTTAGTATATTTAGCGATAGTTTCAACAGATAATCCATCATCAAAAAGACTCAATACCATTTCTACCGTCTTTAAAAAGGCTCCTTTTTCAATTCCTTTTTCAATTCCTTTTTCAA
>CAZBCV010000078.1:0-12716 GCA_964490495.1 uncultured Aureispira sp.
TATTTTCGTGTACGTTGATGATAAAATCTGCTTTACCTTTATTTTCAGCCGACAAATTTTTTAGATTTTTTTGTGAAACTGTAGATATAGTAACGTATTTTAAATCTGGTCTTTCCCTAAGAAGATACCAAAGAATCCCTTCATAATTATCGGAGTGATAGGCGCCATTAAAATGTATAAATAGGTTTCCACTTTCATAGTTTTTGAGGATATTATACGCCATAGTAGCGTCTTTGATGGCTTGTGCTTTGGGGAAATTGTCAGAAGCTCTGTCGCCCATCATGGTTAACATATTTTTATACCCTGGCAGTTCTGCATCATAGGCAATAGGCAAAGGGGCTATCCATTTTTTTTCATCATCTGGCAAAGTTGCTAATGCTTCAAAACCTTCTTTGTGTACTATCCGGGCATACTTACGAGGAATGTTTGTACCCACGAATTTTATATTGTGTTGTTGAGCCATATCTACGAGGGGTTTGTAGTCAGTTTTGTAATTGTTCCAAAGTCTAGCCAAAGTGTCTAAACCTTTTTGGTCAATTAATTCTGCAAGGTATTGGTTAATAGCTTCTTGATTGTCGGTTTCAATCATTTCTGCCCCTAAGATGAGTTTTCTTTTTTGCCTCATGGTATCGGTGACCTCGTATTGTAGCCAATGAACTATAGGATTGTTGTGAAACTCACCAAACAAGACGATGTCCGCTTTTTCTATTTTTTGAAGCATTTTTTTATAAGTCGTTTTTCGTCCATTAGCGTCGAAAAGTTGGTAGGCAGGCTTGTCCTGGCCAATAGAAATATCAACAAAAAAAATATTTAGCAAAAAATATAGAATGAGGGTTCGCATCACAAAATATTGAGTAAAAGGAATAAAAATGCAAAGTTAAATTGTTTTGGAATTAAATTGCAGAATAGTATGAAATAAATGATGATAAATTTGGGCGTGGGACTTTACTTCCACTTGTCGAAAAGCCATTGATGTAGTTTTTTCGGATTAGAGAAACGGTGTTTGGATCAGCTATATTTTTTCTTACCCATAGATTAGATGATGGTATTAGTGGTGGTGGCTGTCTGTCCACCAGGAGAAGTTGTCGGAAATAATGATTTCATTTTTTTCATAATGATGTGTTGTCTTCATAGGAATTGTTTTGTATATCAATTTAAATTTGGCCGCAAGTTGGCGAATTTCTGGAGTGTCGTCATATGTTAACATGAATTTTCCTTTTAATTGAGAAGTCATTTTAAAAAGCTTTTCATGGTCTATGTCAAAATATGTGTAAAGTCGCTTGCCTGCAATGGTATAGGGCGGGTCAATAAAGAAGTAAGCATTTTTACTATCTTTGTGTTCTTCTAATATATTAAATGCGTCCCCTGATATAAATTTTATTTTGTCTTTTACATAGTTGATAGCAAGTATTCTATCACGCAGAGTTTTTGGATACCAACGAGAGGCAATTCCTTTTCCATTTTCTCCATTTTTTATCATCCCGGAACCTTTTGCGAGTATGCCACCATGAAAAACCCTATTTTTTAAAATGGTACAAAAAGCTATGTCTTGAAGTTTTTTATTAGGATTTTCTAGCTCAGCTTTCACGTTTTCATGACTGAGGTCGAAGGAATAAATCTTGTCTGCAAGCCAATTGTTTTTACCGTTGAGAATAACTTCCCAAACTGCAGAAATTTCTTCGTCCATTTCGACCATAGTAATGTGTTCAGCCATTTTTTCAAAAGCTGCTGTCAAACTTACAATACCAACTCCTGCAAAGGGTTCAACCAATTCTTTTATTATTGTGTTTTCTTGTTTCAGCCATTTTCTAACAGTCGGAATTAACCATGTTTTGCCTCCTGGATAACGAAAAGGGCTACGTTGGGGAACCGAAGCAACATTAATTATAGACTCTCTTATTGGTTGCTCGCCTAAGTCGAACATTTTCATTTGATTTTTCATTCTACAACTATGTTTTCAAGGTTATCCAAGTTTGAAGTATTTGTTCTTATAGCATCAAGTTTCTTTTGTAAAGTTTCTGTAAATTGGCTCATTGACCCTGCCTCAAATTTTGCTATTTGTTCCAGTGCACTTGCAAATTTGGTATAAACTATTCGGGAGAGTTTGAGTGATAAAACTTTTGTCTTATTGTCAGGAGCAAGGTCATATAGAAAAAAAGCAAAATCAGATTCTGCTTTGTCAAATTCAGGAAGTATGGGCAGTGTGTTAAAGAAGTTCGTCTGTAGAGCAACAACTTGTTTTTTGTTCCATTGTTTTAAAATTGAACCTTTGGCAATTATTTGTGGGATAAGTCTTTTTCGCGACGATGAAAGATAATCAGGCTTTGGATATTTAAAAGCTTGGTTCCAACTAAATTCTAGCGTTGGATTATCCAAAAATGCTTTAAATGGTCCTGTTAAATTGCCTGAAATGTAAACTGCTTGAACTTCAAGGGATCCAAAATCTAACACTCGGCCATTGTCGTCGTACGAAACCAAAACGTAATCAATATTACCAGCTGATTTTCCATGTTTGTCTTTAAGTCTTACTTCGCCAACATGTGTCCATGTTGCCTTACCGTCAAAAATGAAGTTTGCAGCGTCGCTTATAATTGTCCAGTCTTCACGAAATCTGATGGGGCAAATGATTACTTGTTTGCCTTTGTGATTAAGGCTACAAACGCCTAATGGAAACTCAATACTGTTTTTTGTACAATTTGAAACAATATTATTGAATGGACATAATTTATTTTGCCGATAGCGCTTTGCTCTAATCACTTTCATTGTCTATAGGGAATCCAAATACTTCACCTAAAGGTTGTAAATCTTTTATGTCCAAACTCATTCGTTAAATTTAAAAATAATTCTATGTTTTATGTAAAGTTATGAAATAACATTATTCCATAATAGGATAGTTTTTCCCTTGCCACAAACGTTTTAATAACCTCATTTCAATAAATAACAATACAAAATAATGATTATCAGATAGATAGGTTTATTTTATTGATTCGCTTTTTTAATTACTACCATTTTAACCCCGATTGTAAAAGACCCATACTGAAAATCAAATGCAAATATAAAAGAAAATATTTACATGATGGGAAAATGTTAGAATAATTTTGGTAGAGAGGGAAGGTAAATTTTAAATGATAGCCACCAATTATGTCATAATTACCATCGATTTATCATTTTTTTGTTTTTAGTATCTATAGCAGCCGACAAATATGGGTGTTTTAAAGAGGAATTAATGTAATCGGATGAACTCTCAGGCGGATAACTATTCACACCAAGAAAGGGTTTTGAGATGTTTCTTTAAACTTTTGTCACTTTATTATTAACCCACCGCCAAAGGACACTCTCAATACATAGGTTTGATTAAATCTAGGTTCCCAATAGGAAGAGGCTTTGATATTGAAATGGTATCTGTGAAAATCCGAGCTCAAAAACAGGTAATATTTGTTATCAAAATATTGTGTTCCCTTGAGCCCTAATCCCACGCTATAACCATTAAATTCTCCTTGATTTTCCCCTACTTGGAGGCCTAAAAGCAGATTGTAGTCTAATATAAAATTTTGCAGTGTTTTGTATTCGTAACCTACAATTATAGATGATGATTTGAAAATAGTACTTTTTGCATTGATGATTTCATGCTGAGTGATTTGGCCATATTGTCTCCAAAATTGAAGTCCAGCATACCATTTTGGTGAGATATTCATTTGTCCTTCAAATCCTATGCCCGTCCAAAGGGTTTTGTGGGCAGATTTATAAACATTTTGTCCAAATACAACACTTACAGGGGCGAAAGGACCTATTTTTAATTTTCTATTGGTTTTCTCTTGGCTTATTAAGTGGGTTTGGCACATTAAGATACAAATTCCTATTAAAAGCTGTTTTAAAGTGATTCTAAAATTCATTTTTATTTGTTTTTATTGTTTTTTGATTATGTGTTGATAAAATAGGGAAGGTGAAATTTTTGAATAATAAGTTCTGTTTAAAAACTGTATTCTTTGTTTATTCCTTCCAATATGAGGGTATTTTTTTTCCATGTGGTAAAAGTTAAAAAAATTAAACTACTTTCAATCCGTTTATAGTCAAGTGTAAGGGTATCGTGTTGCGGAACGTTTAGAGTGAGTGTCTCACCATGGTTGAGCTTAAAGTATTTGTATCGATTATCTTCTGTCTCAAACCCATCAAGAGCCGAATCCATTTTTTTTGAACTTACACTGAAATGACAATCTTTGTCTAAACCTGACACTCTACATCTGATAGTAAGTTGGGCCGCTGGTCCTAAAAAACCCACATCGCCAAAGTTTTTAAAATTATTTTGATAGCTTTCAATTTTGTATTTTATTGAGCTATTGTGGTAAGTAGAATTGGGAATTATTTCTGGTCGGCCTAAAACATAGTCATTGATATGTAGCGAATAGGCTACCCCATCTGTTTTGGAGTGAAGCATGTCAAACTGTCCTTTGGCATCGGTTTTTCCCATGACTACCATTTCACAATCTGTATCTGTTTTGCAAGCTCGAATATAGACAGTTATGTCTGTCAATGGGTTTCCTTGACCATCCAAAACTCTCCCTCTAGCATGAAATCTTTCACTTCCGTTGAATACTAAAGGGTCAACGGGGATTTCGCAAGAAAAGAGTGCAAAACAAATAATGCAGTAGATAAATAAAGCTCTTAACATCTTATATTGGGTTTAAAAAGTTGAAAAAATAATTTGATGACATTTTATGTTTCTTTTTAATTATATTCTTATTCTTTGTGGTTTACCTCTCATTATGATACTTCGAGACTTCCATGAATTTCCAAAAGTAAAGAAACCTCCAGTTCCCCAATAGCCAATTTCAAGTGTATCAATTTTAGGTACATTGACTACCAATGAATCTCCTTTATTTAAAATATGATTTTTGTGATTCATACTATTTGGGGGTCCTCCATCACGTCTTACATCCATTATTCTTGAGCTTACGCTAAAAATACATTTGTTATTTTCGACTGGATCATTACACACAATAGTAATGTGGCTGGCTGAATCAAGTAATCCTACTTCACCCCAATCCTTAAAATAGCTTTCGTAATCTTCCATTCTAAATGTTATGGAAGCGTTGTAATAATTAAAATTTGGGGCACTACTGTATTTGTTCAGAATGTGATCATTGATGTGAAGTGTTTGTGTGTATCCATCATTATGTGTATGCATAAAACTAAAATTTCCATGTAAATCTGTTTTACCTAAACCTGCGACTAAACATATTCTAGAGCTTTTGCAAGATCTAATATAAACCCAAACATTTTCTAAAGGCATACCATTTTTATCGACTACTTTTCCTATGGCATGGTGTCTTTGTTGACCGTCAAAAACAACAGGATTCTCATCACAAGAAATTATACCTAAAATAACCAAAATCAAAAAGCCACATAATTGAATGTTTTGCATGATTACTAATTTAAATGTTTTAAAATCGTTTTAGCTGTGTTTTTATTGAAATATAGGTCAAAGGTAGTGTGCTGAAAGGTGTGTATTTTGCATTAACAAATAAAATTTTATTTAATATGTTTAGAATTTGTTGTATGTTTCTGACTTTATAGATGTTATTTATTGTTTTGTTTATTATTTTTGATATTTTTAATTTTTATACAGATGATTTTCATATTGCTGTGGTGAAAAATTGTATTGAATGGTGTAATAAATTTGAAATAGAAAACTTGTGCCCCTATCTTAATTATAAATATTGCAATAGTCATAAGGATTCTATAAAGAATAATTTCTGTTTATGGTAATATCCATGTGATAAGTAAGGCTAATTCTAAAAAAAAATAAATACGTAGTTCCTTTTTGTTGAATATTGTTAGAAAAGTCTTTATTTTGCATCAAAATTTAAAATTTATTTCATTTATGGAGGCCATTTTGGACATACTTAAATACACCATTCCTGCATTAATAGTATTTTTGACAGTATATTATTTATTTCAGGGTTTTTTAAATCAACAGTACCAAATGGAGGTACTGAAACAGAGGCAAAACCAAAGTAAAGACGTTTTACCTATAAAGCTCCAAGCTTATGAAAGACTCATGATGATGTGCGAGAGAATTTCAATCGATAATTTGACTTATCGTATTTCACATCCCGATATGGGCGTTCAGGAGCTCAAAAATACTTGCCTGATTGCTATTCAGCAAGAGTTTGAACACAATATGTCGCAGCAGGTTTATGTTAGCTCTCATTTGTGGCAAATCATACAGTTAGCTAAAGATCAAATGTTGTTTTTGATATCAGACACTGAAGCTTCTACACCGGCAGAATGGGTATCTCAAATCAAAAATCAACTTAAAACATCTGGAAACGAACCCACTCAATACGCCAAAAAAGCCATAAGAGAAGAGGCTCAATTACTCATTCAATAATCATTCAACATGAGATATTTTATAGGGATTTTTATTTTCTTTTTTATTTCGTGCAATAGTTATGTCCACATAGCAGATATCAAGCATAGAAAATACCAAATTTCAGCGGCTTCATATCCTGTTCATACTGGCATTGCTGCTATGATAGAGCCTTATAAATTGGGTTTGGACAGTGTGATGAATGTAGTGATTGGCCACAATGAAACAGAATTGACGAAGGGAAAACCATCTTCTTCCCTCACCAATTGGTTCACAGATGCGCTACATGAAGCGACTCAAAAATTAATAGCTGATCCCATTGATTTTACTATTCAGAACTATGGGGGAATTCGAATTCCATCATTAGCTAAAGGTAATGTTACAGTGGGCTCTATATACGAACTTATGCCTTTTGATAACATGATGGTCATAGTTCCTATGTTGGGCAGTGATTGTCAAAAACTATTTGACAAATTTGCAGAATCAGGAGGATGGCCTGTGAGCTCAGGGGTCAAATTCAAAATCCATTATGGAAAAGCCACTGATATAACTATTGGAAACCAACCTTTAGATACCACTCGTTCATATATAGTGGCTATGCCGGACTATGTAGCCAGTGGTGGTGACAATTATACTTTCCTTAAGGATTTACCTCAAAACAATACTAAGGCATTGGTCCGTGACTTGTTGATAGATCATGTCAGAAGAAACAAAAGACTTATTGCTGATAATTCACCTAGAATAACTGAATGATATGAATCGTAGAAAATTTATAAAAGATACTGCACTTTGGAGTTCAGTAGTTGGCATGGGATGGCCTTTATTGGAAAATACAGTTAAGCCTAATGTTACTAAACTCACAATATTACATACCAATGACCAACATTCTCGTATTGAACCTTTCCCTATGGATGGCGGAAAGAACCAAGGAAAGGGTGGGGCTTCTAAACGGGCCACTTTAATAGAACGCATCAGAAAAGAAGAAAAAAACGTATTATTATTAGATGCGGGAGATATATTTCAAGGCACGCCTTATTTTAATTTTTTTGGTGGTGAGCTCGAAATGAAATTGATGTCAACAATGGGATATGATGCAGCTACCATAGGCAATCATGATTTTGATGGTGGTATTGATGGTTTGGATAGGCAGCTTCGCCATGCTAATTTTCCACTCATAGTATCCAATTATGATTTTTCAAATACAATTCTAAATGGTAAAACATTGACCCATAAAGTGTTCAAAAAAGGGGGCATTCGCATTGGAGTCTTTGGTTTGGGTATAGAGTTGCGTGGCTTAGTGCCTGTAGAATTATATAAAGAGACACAATATTTGGATCCTATCGCCATTGGAAATCAATATGCCAATATGCTGAAGAATGAATTAAAATGTGATTATGTTATTTGTTTGTCGCACCTCGGATACAAATACAATAACAATAAAATTTCAGACCACGTACTTGCAGAAAATACTTCAAACATAGATTTGATTTTGGGGGGACATACACACACTTTTTTGGATGAGCCTACAAGAATGAAAAATAAAGAGGGACAGCCAGTATTAATCAATCAAGCAGGATGGGCAGGTATAGTTTTAGGTAGAATAGATGTGTTTTTCGAAAAAGGAAAAAAAGACCATTGCGAAACATGTCAAAATCTTATTGTTGATTGATATTGTGTAGGCTTTTATTAGAGACATAATTTTAATATGTATAAAATTAGTTTTATAATTGGTTGATTGTCAGATTTGTGAAAGCAGATTATTTGTAATGTCCTATATTATCAATACTTTTTTTATAACGAAAAAAAATATGTAAAATTTATTTTAAAAACGCTTTGTTAAGTGTTGAATTCTTTAGACCTTTGTCCCACTCCCAACTATACGATTCTTTGTGCGTGAGATTTTGTGAGGAAGAAAGTTAATTTTTCTTATAAGACTTTAAAGAATTTGTAGTTTGTTAAAATTAAATCAAAACATGACCTTAGACCATAACGCTGTATGGAGCAGCTGCCTCAATATTATTAAAAAAAATGTAGATTCACAACCTTTTAAAACTTGGTTCGCTCCTATAAAGCCCGTTATGGTAAAAAACAGTGTTCTTACTATTCAGGTGCCTAATAAGTTTTTTTATGAGTGGATAGAAGAACACTATGTGGATATTATCAAAACTGCAATAAGACAAGAATTGGGCCACAGCGGGAGTCTTGAATACCAAATAATGGTGGAAAACCACAAAAAAATAGGAAATTCTCCACGTTTGAATAATACAGCTTCAGCTCATAAATCACCTTCAGCAGAAGATTCAATTATTAATCCATTTGTTATTCCGGGCATTAAGAGAGTGAATATTGATTCTCAACTGAGTGACAAATACACATTGGAGAACTTTGTGGTAGGAGAATGCAATAAATTCCCTTATTCTGCGGGAATTTCCATTGCCAAAAAGCCTGGAGGGACAGCATTCAATCCCATGGTGATCTATGGTGATGTAGGATTAGGTAAAACTCATTTGGCTCAAGCCATAGGCAATAAAGTTAAGGAAGGGTTTGATGCCAAAAATGTTCTTTATATCACAGTAGAGAAATTCACAAATCAAGTGATCAGCGCTATCAAAGGACAATCTGTCAATGATTTTATGAATTTTTACCAAATGATAGATGTTTTGATTGTAGATGATATACAGTTTTTGGCGGGTAGATCAAAAACACAAGAAATTTTCTTTAATATTTTCAATCAACTCCATCAGCAAGGAAAACAAATTATTTTAACCTCAGATAGAGCTCCTAAAGATTTGTTAGATGTGGATGCAAGACTTATTTCTAGGTTCAAATGGGGATTATCTGCAGAATTGACGACACCCGATTTTGAAACTCGAATGAAAATTCTTGACTTTAAACTGAATAATGAAAACTTGGAATTGCCTTTTGAGATAAAATCTTATATTTGTACCCACATCAAGAACAATATAAGAGAATTAGAAGGGGTAGTCATATCTTTGGTAGCACAAGCCATGCTCAATAAATCTGTTATTAATATGACTTTGGTCAAAAGTGTTATTTCTCAATTTGTAACACAAGATGACCAAGAAATTTCTATCGATAGTATCAAACAATTGGTAGCCAATCATTTTGAACTTACCATCGATAAACTCCATTCCAAAACTCGTTTAAGAGAAGTTGTGATGGCTCGTCAATTGTCTATGTATATCGCCAAGAAATTTACAGATTCATCTCTCAAGAGTATTGGCGAATCCTTTGGGGGTAGAGATCACACCACTGTGATGCACTCCCTAAAAACTGTACAGGATATGATGGATACTGACGAACTTTTTAAGGATAAAGTAGAAATACTGGTTAGAAAAGTCCAAAACACCTTAGTTCATCATTAATATTTTTTAGTGTTCATTCTTAATTGTATTATTATTAGATGATATAATATTTTTATTCAAATCGAAGAAATTGAACGAAAATACATGTTTTTATTTATTAATATTCGGAGTTTTTTATAAAAAAATATTGTAAAAATATAAACTAAGAGGTAAGTCTTTTGTTAAAGTGAATTATTCTAAAAATTGTTAATGAGCAAAATATATACATGGGTAGTTGTCGGTCTTTTTTTAGTTTTAGTTCCTTTAGGTTCATGGTATTATCTTAATCAAGGGTTGCAATACCGAAAACAACTACTCAAGGAAATGGAAATAAAATCTACATTGAATACGCTTTCTGATAGTTCTAATTTACTATTGGGTAATGCTAATCTAGTAGTTTTAGACAATACAAAGCCTACTTTAGACATAGTGAACAACCTTAATGAGCAATTCCAAAAAAGCAACAGATTTAAAATAATATTTAAAGATAGTGTTGGCACATATCCTTATTTGCCTGAAAATTACATGGCCGATGAATGGCAAAACTTGTCAGGTAGTACATTTGTGCTATTAGACACGATGATGAATGTTAGAAATACTTATTCCAACAGTATGGAAGAGATTAAAAAAATGGTTGAACATATATCTATTATCATACCACGACAAAAAGATCCAGATATTAAAATGAAATCTAATTAAATCCGATATATAAAATATGAATTATCCACAACCGAATATTGAATTAGGGAAAGTACTTAACAAAGTAAGCATAGTCTTGTCGGTAGTTGTTTTATTGACAGTAGGGCTAATGAGACGTGTTAAGTTTGATGTAGGCGTTGACTTTAGTTTTTTGCCTTCAATAAGTGCAATTCTCAACACTTTGGTAAGTATATGTTTAGTCATGGCCATTTATTTTGTCAAGAGAAAAGATATTGAAAATCATAAAAAAGCCATATTTGGAGCTATGACATTTTCAGCTTTGTTTTTGATAGCCTATGTCCTCTATCATTTCACAACACCAGAGACATTATATTGTAAGGAAGGAGCTATACGCTATATTTATTACTTTTTGCTTATCACTCACATCGTTTTGGCGGCGGTGTCGCTGCCTTTTATTTTAATCACATTCACGAGGGGGTTCACATATCAGGTAGAACGTCATAAACGTATGGCAAGATGGGTATTTCCTATTTGGCTGTATGTAGCCGTGACAGGCCCGATATGTTATTTAATGCTCTCACCATGTTATAGTTAATACAAAAAAATATCAAAATGGATAAAAAATATATTATTTTTGGAGTTATAGTATTAGTTTTATTGATGTTTGTTTCATCAGACCTCGCAGCTCAGTGTCCTATGTGTAAAATGTCGGCAGAGTCTAATCTAAGAGATGGTGGCAGTGCTGGTAAAGGACTCAATAAAGGTATTCTGTATATGTTTGCTATGCCATATTTATTGGTTGGCACTTTAGGTTATTTATGGTGGCGCAATAAGCGCAATATAGAAGGAGAACAATAGTTTTAGTATCAATTTTCCCATAAAAGAAAAAGGAACGCTTTCAACTTTTTGAAAACCTTCCTTTTATTGCAACAGTCAAATCCCAATGAGTATTTACTCATATTTTTTTATATCCCAATTTTTAGGTGTTATACTTGAGTTGAGGCTTAGTGATTTTTTCATTTAGCCTCAACTCGCATATAATCATTCCGAAAACCTAAAAACTTTAAAGATATGTTTATTTTATTTTATTGTATATCAATATGTTTTTGATAATGAGTTACTTCCTCTTCTAAACACTCCAAGTCTATTGATATTAAATCGGTATTTTGGATTTCAGCAACTTGTTGAGTATATAATTTGTCGCCCCACAGGCTAACAATAACCAAGACCATACCCATCAGATAACTGAAATTCAAAATACCTAAATTTAATATCCTTTTTTCTCTCATTATAATGTTATTTTACCAACTTTTTGATGATACAAAGGTCAGGCTTTTTGAAAAACTGTACATCCATGAAAACACTGATTTTTAAAATTCAGGGTTTACCCCGTAATATTTAAGTTAAAACACCTTACTTTTGTACTTATTTAATACAAGAAATGTAAAAGTATATGATAAATTTATTAATTGCCGATGATCACACCATGTTTGTAGATGGTATAGAGTCTATTTTGAGTGGTGAATCTGATTTGTTTGTGGTGGGAAAATGTCATGATGGCACTTCGGTCATTAAGTTTTTGGAAAATCATAAAGTAGATATAATACTATTAGATATCAACCTTCCGGGAATGAGCGGAATAGAAGTTTGCAAATATATTCATGGGCATTACCCAAATGTAAAAGTATTGGCTATATCTATGTTCAATGAGGAAAGCATAGTGACAGAACTGCTCAATAATGGAGGAAAAGGATATGTCTTAAAAAACACAGGAAGGGCCGAACTCCTCAATGCTATCCGCACTATTGCTGAAGGAGAGTCTTATTTTTCTAAAGAAGTTACAGAAACCATTATGAAGAGTTTGATGAACTTACGCAAGTCGTCTGGCAGTTCACAAGCCTTTTTTCCCAAACTCTCTCGTCGTGAAAAGGAAGTATTGAAGCTTATCGCTGAAGAATACACCACTCAAGAAATAGCAGATAGTCTATACATCAGCCTCAAAACTGTAGAATCGCATCGAAGCAGTTTGCTATCAAAACTCAATGCCCGCAATAGTGTTGGATTAGTAAGAATAGCCATAGAGAATAAGTTGTTGGAATAGAGGGGAATGGTTATTGGTTAATAGTTAATGGTTAATAGTTAATGGTTAATAGTTAATGGTTAATAGTTAATGGTTAATAGTTGCTGATTGCAGGACCTGCCTACCGAACAAAGTGAAGGTAAGTTGCTATTTGAAACTGGTGGTTGAGCGCAGTTTACGGAGCCGAAACCACTTTAGAAGTTAGAAATTAACGTGATTGCAGATTGCTGATTTTTGAATG
>CAZBCV010000079.1:0-12698 GCA_964490495.1 uncultured Aureispira sp.
GCATCTCCGAAATACCACAAACCGTCCACATCAGAATGTTTGGCCAATTCTTGAGCCAATTCATCTTTATGACCAGTCACAATATTTATAGTACCCGCCGGTATGTCAGAAGTTTCTAAAATTTGGTAAATATCAGTTGCGATGAGAGCCCCTGTAAGAGAAGGAACTACTACTACTTTATTGCCCAAAGTTATGGCAGGAATTACTGTAGAAATCCATCCTAAAAGTGGCATTTCTTCAGGGCAAACAACACCCATTACGCCTATGCTCTCTGGCATAGCTAAAGTCACATTTCTGGCTATTGTTGAATGAACTACTCCATCATATTTATCGGCCATGGCGGCATAATAAAATATACGTTCTATTGATTTTTCCACTTCTGTTCGCGCATCTTTAGAGTGTATGGTTGATATAGTCATTAATCTTTGTATCATTTCTTCAGATCTGATAGAAAGATTTTCAGCCAAATAATACAAAACCTGCGCTTTAGCATGCCCTGTCATTTGTGACCAAGAATGGCAAGCGTGGGCTGCTTCCACTGCATTTCTGATGTCTTTCCTATTGCTTTGAGGCACTTCACCCACAACGGTTCCCAATGGGTTTTTGATGGTGATTGAGTTGCCCCCATCTGGTCTTACTTGTTTACCACCGATGTAATTTTTGGCTGTTCGGTCAAGAGTTGAAATAGAATTATCTTTGTTTTCTTTCGATACTGTCTTAAATGAAAATGGTGTATCTTTCAAGAGCCCTTCTTGCTGATGCTTCACATATTCGTAAAGACCTTCTCTGCCTCCTTCACGACCAAAACCCGACTCCTTATATCCACCAAACCCAGATGCGGCATCAAACACATTGGTGCAATTTATCCAAACGGTACCTGCTTTTATTTGAGGCGCTATATCTAAGGCTAAATTTATATTTTCTGTCCAAACACTTGCAGCCAACCCATATCGTGAATTATTGGCCAATTTTAAGGCTTCTTGATGTGACCTAAAACTCATAGCTACTAAGACTGGACCAAAAATTTCTTCTTGTGCAATGATAGATGATGGAGTCACATTTGTAAATAGTGTAGGTGGGAAATAACAACCTTCTTCCGGGCATTTCCACGAGGGTTGCCATATTTCATTTCCTTCGTCCACTCCTTTTTGAACTAAATCTTCTATCACTTTGAGCTGCACAGGGGCTATAATGGCTCCTATATCTATACATTTGTCTAAAGAATTGCCCATTCTAAGGTTTTCCATCCTTAGTTTAATTTTAGCATACAACTTATCCGCAATACTTTCTTGTACCAATAGTCTTGAGCCTGCGCAGCACACTTGCCCTTGGTTGAACCAAATAGCATCTACCACACCTTCTACAACACTATCTAAATCGGCATCTTCAAAGACAATAAAGGGAGATTTGCCCCCTAACTCCAAAGACAATTTTTTTCCTGAACCTGCTGTAGCTTTTCTTATGATTTTGCCCACCTCTGTTGAGCCCGTAAAGGCAATTTTACTAATTGATGGGTGATTGACCATGGCCGCTCCTGTAGCTCCATGACCAGTGACTATGTTGACTACTCCTGGAGGAAGTCCTGCTTTTTGACAAATTTCAGCAAATAGTAATGCCGTGAGTGATGTAAATTCTGCTGGTTTTATCACCACAGTATTACCCATGGCAAGGGCTGGAGCTATCTTCCACGCCAACATTAGGAGTGGGAAATTCCAGGGAATGATTTGACCTACGACCCCAAGAGGTTCATAATCTTTCATTTCAGTATCCATGAGTTGGGCCCACCCTGCGTGGTGATAAAAGTGACGAGCTACTAAAGGAACATCTATATCGCGGGTTTCTCTGATAGGTTTTCCATTGTCCATAGATTCCAATACAGCCAATACACGACTATGCTTTTGGATTTGACGAGCGATAGCATAAAGGAATTTAGCTCTTTCATGCCCTCCGATTTCCCACCATTTTTTCTGAGCTTTTTGTGCTGCTTTTACAGCTTTGTCCACATCTTTTTCATTGGCTTCAGATACTTGAGCCAAAACTTCATGGGTAGATGGACTGATGGTGTCATAATATTCTCCTGAGTCTGATTTTACCCAATCGCCATCAATAAATAATGGGAACTTTCTTTTATGTTTGTTTAAAAATTCTACACTTTCTTTATTGCTCTCAGGAGCTGGACCATAACTCATATTTTCAAATATTTCTTTAACCGTCATTTTTAATAATTTAGATTTTTGATTGTTGATTTTTGATGGATTATTTGCCACAATCTTATTATTATCAACTTCAATATTTTTACTTTTTTAAATTTAAGAATTAGGCCATAGGATGTCTAAATGAAGCAGAATAACTGCTCGTCACGTAGTGCTCCAACTGGCGTTCTATATCTCCTAACAAACTACTCGCACCAAATCTAAACAAATCTGGTTGCAACCACTCATTTCCCAATTCTTCTTTCATCAACATCAAATAATTTAAAGCATCTTTTGCTTTAGCAATGCCGCCAGCTGGTTTGTAGCCGATTTTGATTCCCGTTTTTTCAAGATATTCTCTGATCATCCGAACCATAACAAGAGTCACTGGCAAAGTAGCGTTGACGGGTTCTTTACCTGTACTCGTTTTTATAAAATCTGATCCTGCCATCATGGCCACCATACTGGCTTTGGCTACTTGAGTCAATGTAGGTATTTCGCCGGTAGCCAATATTGTTTTCATATGTGCATCGCCACATGCTTGACGACAAGCTGCTATTTCATCATACAAACCCTTCCAATTGGATTGTAAGACTAAGGCTCTACTAATCACAATATCAATTTCTTTTGCACCTGCTGCCACTGACTTTTTTATTTCCATCAATTTAATATCTAAATCTATTTGCCCCGCAGGAAAACCCGTCGAAACCGCTGCAATTGGGATATTACTCCCTTTAAGGGCTTCCACGGCGTAGGGAATCAAATTATGATAAACACAGACTGCTCCAGTAGTAATTCCAGCATCCGCCATTCCCAAAGCTTCTAAAATATCTTTTCTAACTGGATTTTTGGCCTTAGTGCAAAGTCTCAATACATTGGATGGCGTATCATCTCCAGCTAATGTGGTTAAGTCTATGCAAGTAATAGCTTTGAGCAACCACGCAGCTTGCCATTCCTTTTTCACGGTACGTCTAGTACCAATAGTACTTGCTCTGCGTTCCACCGCACTGCGATTGACGTTTATATTTTCGATCCAACCATAGTCAAAAGGTACTCCTTCATTACGAACATGTAGATGATCCACTTTTTTTGTTTCCATGGGTATTTTTTTATTTCTTATGATTTCTGCCATTCTTCTATAATAAATAAAGTTATTGAATTGTTTTTAAGATTAAAGGTGAAATTGATGGAGAACTATTGCCTATCACAAAAGCTTTATCTAAATGATTTTTAGCCTTCTGTTCACTATCAATTTTATTGGTATGCATTTCAGCCAAAACATCTCCAATTTCTACTTTATCTCCTGTTTTTTTCTTCAACACTATGCCGGCTCCATAATCTATTAAGCTATCTTTATTTTCACGACCGGCACCTAATATCATAGATGCAAGTCCCATTTCCATAGCTTTTAATTGATGGATGTATCCAGAATGAGTACTGACATAAGGTATAATATATTTGGCTTTGGGCAATAAGTCTATGTTTTTTATTACATCTAAATTTCCACCTTGATTAGATATCCATTCTTCAAATTTTTCATAAGCTTTTCCATTGGACAAGTTTTCCTTTAAAAGACTTTGAGCTGCCTCAAAACTATTGCATTTGCCATTAAGCATGACCATGTGAGCGCCCAAATTGAGGCACAAATTTTCCAAATCCTCTGGTCCGTGACCTTTTAGAACAGAAATAGCCTCCTTGACTTCCAAGGCATTACCTATGGTGTTACCCAAAGGTTGATTCATGTCAGATATTGTAACAATAATTTTTCTATCCATTTTATGAGCTGCTGAAATCATGACATGAGCCAATTTTTCTGCGTTTTCTAGGGTTTTGATAAATGCCCCATCACCCACTTTTAGGTCGATGACGATGGCATCTGCGCCCGAAGCCAATTTTTTGCTCATCACACTTGAAGCTATTAAAGAGATATTGTCAACAGTTCCTGTAACGTCTCTCAATGCATAGAGTTTTTTATCAGCAGGTACTAATTTTTGACTTTGGCTACTTATGGCTATTTGATGTTTTGAAACCCATTCTGTAAACTCTGCTGGCGATACATCCACTTTAAAGCCTTCAATAGATTCCAATTTATCTAAGGTGCCACCAGTATGACCGAGACCTCTACCAGACATTTTGGCTACCGGAACGCCTATTGATGCTACCCACGGCCCCAATATGAGTGTAGTCTTGTCACCCACACCGCCAGTAGAATGTTTATCTACTTTAATTCCAGGGATGGAAGACAAATCTATTGTATCCCCTGACTGTATCATAGCTTCTGTGAGTGCTGCTGTCTCTTCATCATTGAGACCATTGAAATAAATGGCCATTAACCAAGCGGCTACTTGGTAATCAGGTATAACACCATTGGTATATCCGTCAATTATACTCTTGATTTCTTCAAAAGTATGAATGCCACCATTTCTCTTTTTTAAAATTAAATCAACCAATTCAATTTATTTGGTAGGTTAAAATTAAGATAATGTACATATTTCATGCCAATAACTATTGCCTTTACAATTAAAGTCTATACCTAAGGCCGAAGCGATGGTAGCTGCAATGTCAGAAAAGGAATTTCTTACCCCCAAATCGACCCCTTTTCGGATGGATGGACCAATATTTAGTAAGGGTATATACTCCCGCGTATGGTCAGTTCCGTGCCAAGTAGGATCATTCCCATGATCGGCAGTAATTATTAATAAATCATTAGGTTTTAATGCTCCAATAATGTTTGGAATCTCTTTATCAAATGCTTCCAAACATTGCGCATAACCTACAACATCTCTCCTATGGCCATAATGCATATCAAAGTCCACCAAATTTACAAATACTAGACCCGAAGTATCTTCTTTGATAGCATCAATTGTGGCTTGAATTCCTTCATTATTGTCTTTGGTTTTTGCCTGACGTGTGATACCTTTTCCAGCAAAAATATCGAATATCTTACCTATACCATAAACCTCCATACCGTTGTCAACGATGGCATCTAATACATTATAGGGTGGAAGGATGGCAAAGTCTTTTCTATATGCTGTTCGAACAAAATGACCACTTTCTCCCCTGAATGGCCGTGCAATAACACGCCCAACTTCCATATCTCCATTGAGCATTTCACGGGCTATTTGACAATATTTATAAAGTGTTTCTAAAGGAATTATATCTTCATGAGCCGCAATTTGGAATACACTATCCGCGGATGTATAGACAATAGGGAAACCCGTATTTAGATGTTCGTCGCCCAATTTTTCGATGATTTCAGTGCCAGAAGCGCTATAATTGCCCAATACATTTGTACCTATAGCTTTTTGATATTCCGTAATAAAATCGTCTGGAAACCCCTTTGGAAAGGTAGGGAATGGTTTTTCCAAAACTGCTCCCGTAATTTCCCAATGACCTGTGGTGGTATCCTTTCCTGCCGACAATTCAGAGGCCCTTCCATATGCAGCTAAAGGCTTTGAAGTTGTGGGCAACTTTCCTTTTACATCAATATTGCCTAAACCCAATTGAAGTAAATAAGGAATATTAATTTGAGGGTATTGTTCAAAAATATGTCCTAATGTATGGCTTCCTTCATCACCATATTGAACTGCATCAGGCAATGAACCTATACCGACACTATCACAAACGATGAGAATAACTCTTTTTACAGTTGAAATCATGAAGTAAAATTTGGGTGTAAAGTTATCAAAAATATTCGAACACAAAATATATTCTGAATTTAATAAATTTTAAAAGCTCAAAACACTATCAAATAATAAAATTATTTATAAATTTGCACCTATGAAATATTTTGTTTTAACACTACTCATTTTTACGTCTTGCTTCAATCTTTTGGGTCAAGACCTCATACACCTTAAGTCTGGCCATTACATAAAGGGTGTAATCTTAGATACTTTGGAAAACGGTGACCTTAAAATTATATTAAGGAAAAACAAAGAAGTAATTTTACCCGGTCGTACTGTAGAACGAATATCAAAAGATACCCTCAATCTTTATAATTTTTATCATCATTACAAGGAGTTTCCTAAATATCAGTTTGTGACTGAGTTGGGCAGATATTTTACTAATGAAGAAAGTGCAGGCGTAAAATACAATATGATATACGGAGCGCAGTTCAATCCTTATGTTTTTGGTGGTATAAATTTGGGGCTAAAGCATGAACCAAATACTTTTTTTTTTCTATCTGTGATGTCTGATTTTAGATTTACTTTGCCCGCTCAATATGTAAAACCCTTTATTGGAATAGGGGCAGGAGGGATATTTAATCCATCTGCTTATCAGCCATCAAGATTTCAGCCAATAGTATCGGAATGGAAACTATTATTGGGTTTTAATTTAGGAGCTTTAGCATCATTAAATGATAGAATAGATTTTGTAACATCTTTGGGATATGAAACAGAATTTGAAAAAAAATATATTAACTATAATTTCGGGCTTGCTTTTAAATTTAAATAACAAACCTCTCTATATTTATTTGAGCAGTGATAGAATATCTACCTTTTCCATTTCTTTTGTGGAGTAATAAAAATATACTTCAACATTGTGAATAGAAGTACCCATAGGAAATACACGTTTATAATTTCGGTAGAGGTTTAAGAAGATTTTTGAAGAATATCCAATATTAGGACTGATATCAAATTTTGTGAATTTATTATCAAAACTATCGAAAACGATATTATTATTTTCTATTTTTTAAATTTCAATTCAGTTTTCTGTATTTTAACTCTAAATATTACACTATTCATTTAAATTCTTTACCTTTGCAGAAATTTTAAAGATCAGATAGTTTGTCAACTCTAAAATACGACCAAAGAGGAGTTTCTGCCTCAAAAGACGAAGTTCATGCTGCCATAAAAAACCTCGATAAAGGTCTTTATCCCAATGCTTTTTGTAAAATCATTCCTGATATAGTAGGTGGAGACAACCTTTATTGTAATATTATGCATGCGGACACTGCGGGCACTAAGACCAGTTTGGCCTACATTTATTGGAAAGAAACGGGTGATTTGTCTGTTTGGAAAGGTATTGTTGAAGATGCAATCGTTATGAACCTCGACGATGTAGGCTGTATTGGTTGTGTGGATAACATCGTCATATCCTCCACCATAGGGCGAAACAAAAGCCTCATTCCTGCCGAAGTGCTTAAAACCATCATTGAACACAGCCAAGAATATTTAGACAAATTAGCTGCCTATGATATCAATATTACATTGGCAGGTGGCGAAACAGCCGATGTAGGTGACATCGTGCGAACCATAGATGTAGGATATACTGCTTTTGCAAGGATGAAAAAAGCGGATGTGATAAATGTAGATATCCAACCCGGAGATTATATCGTTGGATTCGGTTCGTATGGTCAAACTGTGTATGAAACAGAATATAACGGAGGAATGGGAAGCAATGGCCTTACATCAGCAAGACATGATATTTTTAATAAAATCTATGCTGAAAAATATCCAGAAAGTTTCAACGCACACATTCCTCAAGAAGTAGTGTATTCAGGGTCTAAGTTTTTGGAAGATAAAATTGAAATAGAGGGTCGAGCTATGTCTATTGGGAAATTGGTACTTTCGCCTACTAGAACATACCTACCTCTGTTGAAAAAAATACTGTTACTTAAAAGCTCTATTACAGGTTTAATTCATTGTTCTGGCGGTGGTCAGACTAAAGTAAGTAAGTTTATAGATAAAAATATAAAAATAGTGAAGGAGAACCTCTTTCCTATACCACCCTTATTTCAATTGATACAGGAAGAAGCAAAATTAAGTCAGCAAGAAATGTTTCAGGTATTTAATATGGGACATAGACTAGAATGTTATACGCCTGACTTAAGTGTTGCACAAGAAATGATAAGCTTAGCCCAAGATTTAGGGATAGAAGCTAAAATCATAGGTCATGTCATAAAATCTGATAGACCTGGAATTTTGATTAACACATCTAATGAAATTATTGAATTTCAATATTAAAATATTTTTTTAACCATAAAATTAATGTAAATGAATATCCAACAAAACCATGTAGTTTCTCTGCACTACAGATTGCGTGAAGATGATGCTAATGGTGAGCTTATGGAAGAAACTTTCGGGAGTGAACCCTTGTCTTTCATTTTCGGAGTAGGCATGATGTTACCCATGTTTGAAGAAAATTTAGAGAATAAGTCTGTAGGCGATGCCTTTGATTTTATACTACAGCCAGAAGATGCTTATGGTGAGTATCAAGAAGAGGCTGTCGTAGAGTTGCCTATTGATACTTTCAGAGGTATGGATGGCGAGATTGATAGAGAAAAACTTTTGGAAGGTACTCCTGTCAATATGCAAGACAATGATGGAAGAACCTACACAGGTGTGATAATTGAACCTAAAATGGAATCTATTGTAGTGGATTTTAATCATCCTATGTCTGGTCGAGTCTTACATTTTACTGGTGAAATTTTAGAAGTAAGGCCAGCCACACCTACAGAATTGGATCATGGACACGTACACCCGGGTGGTTTAGAACATGACTGATCAACATACATTGATATTAATGTATTGAAAAAGATTTTAAATGCAAATTAGTTAAAAAAGTGTTATAAAATAGAGAATTTTATTCAATTTAACTAAGTTTGCGTCTTCAAAATAAAAATTTTATTTTTATGCAAAACAAGTTATTTTTAATTATTTATTCAATGCTGATATTTACCATTGGATATGCTCAAAACAGTAAAAAGTCAAATATGGAATTTTTGAAAAGCCAACAAGATGGTCTCTATGCAAAGTTTGAAACCAACAAAGGAGATATCTATGCATTATTAGAATTTAAAAAGACACCCTTAACGGTAGGTAATTTTGTAGGTTTGGCCGAGGGCAAAATCAAAAACACTGCAAAAGCGGAAGGTGTGCCCTACTATGATGGTCTGAAGTTTCATAGAGTCATTGCAGATTTTATGGTACAAGGCGGATGTCCATTAGGAACGGGTACTGGCGGTCCAGGTTACAAGTTCCTTGATGAAATAGATCCTACTTTAACACATTCAGGACCAGGGAAATTAAGTATGGCCAATGCTGGTCCGGGCACTAACGGTTCTCAATTTTTTATTACCCACAAAGAGACTTCTTGGTTGGATGGAAAGCATACTGTTTTTGGGCACGTGGTACAAGGACAAGATATCGTAGATGCTATCCAACAAAATGATACTATAAAATCATTGACTATATTGCGTAAAGGAAAAGAAGCAGAAGCCTTTGATGGTGCAAAAGCTTTTGAGACTGAGCAAATAAATGCCAAGAAAAAAGCAGAAGAAGCTGCTAAAGAAAAAGAAGCTAAAGCTGCCGCAAAAAAAGCAGAATTTCCTAATGTAACCGCCTCTGGTTTAAGATACGTTGTCATAACTGAAGGTGCCGGAGAAACTCCCGCAGGTCCTACAACTAAAGTAAAAGTACATTATACTGGAACTTTGTTAGATGATACAGTTTTCGATAGTAGTGTTCAAAGAGGTCAACCTATAGATTTTGGGTTGAATCAAGTGATACCAGGGTGGACAGAAGGCGTTCAGATGATGAAAAAGGGAGCTAAATATAAGTTTTATATTCCTTATAATTTAGCTTATGGAGAAAGAGGATATCCACCAGTGATTCCCCCAATGTCTGACCTTATTTTTGAAGTAGAATTATTAGATTTTACAAATTAATATATCTGTTAAAGTAATGATTTAAAAATATGGTGTGATTTTTGCCCTATTGTTTTTATCTCATTCCAAAAACAAAAAGCCTTGTAGTAATTTTATTGCAGGGCTTTTTAATTTTAATTCTTTATGAAAAAAACTTTGAGGATACATGATATTCTGCAAAAATGGTTTGATTTTTGTTTTGATAGATACATGAGCGAATTTATCTATTCTCGCTTATTTAACTTAGAGAGCGTCAAATAGGCAATTGCAGATTTTATAAAAAAGTGAATGGCACGAAACAAAAAAGTTGAAATCAAAGAATTGAATTATGGTATATGTCATATCAGTATGTTGACTATACGCTCTAAACCTTTGCATAACAGCGAAATTGTTACTCAGATGCTTTTTGGAGAAACATGTGAAGTTCTTGAAAAGAAAAACAAAAACTGGCACAAAGTTAAAACAAGAATTTGCCAAACAGTGGGATGGGTCAGCACTTCACAATTGACCTATATTGATGAAAAATTTTATATCAAAGCCTCACAACAAATATCTCTGTCGATAGAGGTCTCCTACCCTGCTTTTACAGACGACAATGCTATTTACATCGTTTTGGGGTCGTCACTTCCTTCATATGATGGAATAAGGTGTGTTATGCCTTTTTCAAATTACATTTTTAATGGTCAAGCGCTTGCTGATGGCACTACCGATATCTCCAGTGAACTATTTACAAAAATTGCTAGAAAATTTCTTTATAGTCCGGAAATGTCGGGCGGTAGGTCACCCTTTGGAATAGATAATGTTTCTTTTGTCCACCAGGTTTTTAGATTTTTCAATATAGATGTCACCAGAGAAATTAGAAGCCAATTTAGAATGGGAGAAATCGTAGATTTTGCTCAAATGGCACAAGTGGGAGATATTGCCTTCTTTCAAGATATCAATGAAAACATCAATCATGTAGGCATCATCATTGGTGAGAAACTTATCATCCATGTCAATGGCTACGTGAGAATAGATAGGTTTGACCACAATGGTATCTTCAACAAAGAACTAAAAAAATATACGCATAGCCTGCGGATTATCAAGCGCATTTCAAAACTCAATGAATTATTTGCAAAAGCTAACTCAAAGTCTTCATAATTCCTCAATATTTTGGAGGCAAATTTGGTTTTTGAGTGGGAAATTTGTAGAAATCCTAAAATTATACTAAATATCAACAGTCTCCTTATATCTTTTATAATCCTCGAATACACCTAATTTATGCGCTAAATGACTAAGAACTTCTACCGACCTATCTATTTGATCTTTTGTATGGGTGGCCATCAGCGAATATCTTATCATAGCAGAAGTACTAGGCACGGCAGGTGAGACAATAGGATTGACAAAAACACCTTCTTCTAGTGCCATTTTAGTCAGTTGAAAAGTCTTATAATCATCTCTTATCAGAAGAGGTATAATGGGAGTGATTGAATGACCAGTATCAAATCCCGCATCATTAAACTTAGCCATTGCATAATGCGTATTCACCCAAAGATTTTCAAGTCTTTCAGGCTCGCTTTTTATAATTTCAAGAGCGGCTATGACACTAGCCGCATTTCCCGGGGCTATACTCGCACTAAAAATCAATGATCGTGCAGTATGTTTCAGATAGTTAATAGTTTGATGGTCCGCAGCAATAAATCCGCCAATACTAGCCAATGATTTACTAAAAGTCCCCATAATAAGATCTACTTCGGAAGTCAAACCAAAATGACTGGCGGTACCGCTACCATTTTTGCCCAATACACCTATACCATGGGCATCATCTATCATGATATTAGCCTTATATTTTCTAGCCAATTGTACAATTTCTGGTATTTTGGCAATGTCCCCTTCCATGCTAAAAACACCATCCACAGCGATAAGCTTTATTCTTTCTGGCTCACAACGCATCAATACTTTCTCAAGTGAGTCCATGTCGTTGTGTTTGTATTTCAATGTTTTCGCAAAAGACAGCCGTGCGCCATCAATTATGCAGGCATGGTTTAATTCATCGATTATTACGTAATCATGGCGACCAGGAATAGCAGAAATAACTCCAAGATTGACCTGAAATCCAGTACTAAATACAAGTGCAGCTTCTTTTTCTACATATTGAGCCAATTTTTCTTCCAATTCGATGTGAATGTCTAGTGTTCCATTCAAAAATCTTGAGCCAGCACATCCCGAACCGTACTTTTCTATGGCCTTAATTGAAGCCTCTTTTAAGTGTGGATGATTGGTCAGTCCCAAATAACTATTAGACCCAAACATGAGTACATCTTTGCCACCTATTTTAACTACAGTATCTTGTTCTGAGTCGATTGTTCTGAAATACGGATAAAGCCCCAACTCTTGTATTTTGTTTGGAACATCGTAGGCTAACATTTTGGTTTTCAAAGGAGACTCTGAATACATTGGAAAAATTTTAAATAAATATTATATACTTTGCGTCTAAAAAATGTACTAGCTCTCTGACCTAGTATCAACACATATAATTTATTTTGTTTAAAAAAGAGCTGCAAAGTTGCAACAAAAAATCGTATAAAAGTAATATTTTCTTAACTTTTGGTTCAAAAATGATAATTACAGGTTGGATCAAATATTTGAGAACAAAATATTATGTTTTGTGAATTTGGAAGATGTGAAACATTTTATTGATTTTTTGGCCGTATTGCTGTATTTGTATTTAAATTTGTGGAAATTTTAGTCTGATAATTAATTTATCCTACTGCATAATATTCATGGTATTTCCATCTCATTACATCTCATCTCTTCAAAAAATATTTCATCTTTTTAGTTTTGAATACATTTAATCTTTTATATTTGCACCTAATAAT
>CAZBCV010000080.1:0-12543 GCA_964490495.1 uncultured Aureispira sp.
CATCAACAACGGTGACAGTGAATCCACTACCGACACCAGTCATCACAGGCAATACAACAATTTGTAATGGTAATAGCACAACTTTAACTGTGACAGGTGGTACATCTTATGTATGGAGCAATGGATCGTCAACAGCATCAATCACTGTTAATCCAACCTCTACAACAACATATACAGTAGTAGCCACAGATACCAATGGTTGTAGTACAGAAACATCAGTAACAGTGAAAGTGAATCCCCTACCGACACCAGTTATCACAGGCAATACAACAATATGTGTGGGTAACAGTACAACTTTGACTGCGACTGGCGGCACATCATATGCATGGAGCAATGGTGAAAATACAGCATCTATTATAGTCAACCCAACTACCACCACAACATATACTGTATTGGTAACAAACGAATTTGATTGTATTCTTTTATCATCTGTGCAAGTTTTGGTGAATCCATTACCTAATCCAATAATTACAGGAGAAGATAAGATTTGTAATGGCGCCTCAACAACTTTAACAGCGTCTGGAGGGGTAACTTATTTATGGAATAATGGAGCGACAAGTGCTAGCATAACTATTAATCCAGCATTAGCAACTACCTATACAGTTACAGTTACTGATGTTAACGGTTGTACTGCTTCATCTTCTATCAATGTTATGATAAAGCCAATTCCTGTGGTTTCAACTTCGGGAATATCACATTTGTGTCCGGGAGATTCAACATTTATTGTAGCAACAGGGCATACTGATAATGAATGTAAAGATGTCTGTAGTCCTCAATCTGAGGTTTTAGCATATTGGAACCTGGATAATTGTAGGTCATATATGCATGATAATACCCATATGGACTTTTCAGAGTTTGTGCCAGTTATAAATGATGCTAATTGTTTAGATGTAACAGCAAGTAATGTATATATGCTTCCAGGCGGTAAACATTCTTGTACGCCTAGTCCTCATGATGGCGTTGGTATGTGCATTGGTTCGCAAAGAACTTGTCATCCATCTGGATTATATTTTGAAGATGCATTAAGGTTTGAAGTCAATATTAATCCTGCTCAGACAGGTCAAATAACGGGTATTGAGTTCTTAGAACAAGCTCCAGAAATTTATAGTTGGATTGATGGTCCATCTGAAACCAATAATTATCCTTTATACTACTTGTTCAGAGTAAGTAAAAATGGAGTATTTATTTATTATCAAGACAGCATACCTACTAACAGAACATGGGCATTAGAAACTTTTGATTTCTCTTCAAATGACAATTTCCGCACTACGGAAGCGGCAAATTATTTATTTGAAATGGTGCCTTACTGTACCATCAATAATACAGGTGGTGAGTCTGTTTGGGATATTGACGAAATTAAAGTTTTAGGTGGCTGTTGTTCCGGTACCGAAAAAGAAATTGTAAGTTATGAATGGTCCAATGGACAAACTGGTACTTCTATTAATGTGAAACCTAATCAAACCACAACGTATAGTGTAACTATAACTGATTGCTGTGGATGTACATCTACAACACAACATGTAGTATATGTTTCGGATTTGAACGTGGATTTAGGTCCTCAAAGAAGAATCAATTTGGGTGAGTCCATTACTCTTACACCGACAGTAACGGGTCAAAGTATATGTAATCCTAATAGTCCAACTGATAACATTGTTAAATATTTATGGTCTAATGGAGCTACAACACCTTCAATTACGGTGAGCCCATCAAGTTCCAGATTTTATAGAGTAACGGTAACTGATTGTAATGGATGTTATCAAAATGAAAGTGTAACAGTTGCAGTAACTAGTCCAAGGTCAGTAGTGGTTTATCCCAATCCTGCCATATCTTCTGTTAACGTTGTTTTTGATAATGTTGTTGATGAAAGTACCACAGCTTTTAGAATGGTGAGCGCTGATGGAAAAACAATATATTCTAACAATTTGAATGTCTCATACTTGGACAATCAAAACGCAAGTATTGAAATTCCAGAAAGTCTTTCAAGTGGTGTTTATTTATTGGAAATTAAAGAAGGTGATAAAATATCTATAGAAAAGGTTATTATTCTTAAGAATTAATTAGTTTTTTGGAGATAATAAAATTATTGAATAATAAAAGTCCGAATCAAAAATTGGTTCGGACTTTTTTTATTTATAAATACTTTTTGAATCCATTATTTGATGTATATTTGTTCTTTTTTATTCCCTATTAATCAAATTTTATGAAACCATTGCGCAGCGATATTGAAATAGCTCAAGCAGCTAAAATGTTACACATCAAAGAAATAGCCTATAAATTGGGTATTGTGGAAGATGATTTAGAGTACTACGGAAAGTACAAAGCTAAACTACCATTAAAATTGAAAAAAGAAAATCCTCAAGGTAAACTTATTTTAGTAACTGCCATGTCTCCCACTAGATACGGAGAAGGTAAAACCACAATGACAATAGGTCTTTCGGATGGATTGAATTATATTGGTAAGAAATCAATTGCTGTACTCAGGGAGCCCTCATTAGGCCCCGTTTTTGGTGTAAAAGGTGGAGCCGCTGGAGGTGGCTATGCTCAAGTTTTACCAATGGAGGATATTAATTTGCATTTTACAGGAGATTTTTCTGCAGTGGAAAAAGCCAATAATCTTCTTTCTGCTATGATTGATAATAACATTCAAAGCCCAACAGAAAATCTCAATATCGATCCTCGTACTGTTGTTTGGAAACGTGTGATGGACATGAATGACAGAGCATTAAGAAAAATCATCGTAGGTATGGGAGGTAGTGCCAATGGCATCTTACGTGAAGATGGGTTTGATATTACCCCAGCTTCAGAGATTATGGCAATACTGTGTCTGTCCAAAGATTTAAATGACCTTAAAAAACGAATTGGTGATATTTATATAGGAAGAACTTATGATAAAAAACCAATATTTGCACGCGATCTGAGAACTGTCGGGGCGATGACGGCTTTACTCAAAGATGCTATAAAACCCAATTTGGTTCAAACATTAGATGGAAATGCGGCTATTTTGCATGGAGGCCCATTTGCTAGTATTGCTCAAGGCACAAATACAGTTATAGCAACTAAAATGGGTATGTCCTTGGCTGATTTTGTTGTGACTGAAGCGGGATTTGGTTCTGATTTAGGGGCTGAAAAATTTTTACACATAAAGTGTGTAAGTGCAGAACTTCGGCCTGATGCTGTAGTTATTGTAGCCACTATAAGAGCTTTGAAACATCATGGGGGAGTTTCTAAAGATGATTTGACTACTCCAAATGTCTCTGCTGTCAAAAATGGTTTTTGTAATCTAGAAAAACATATAGAAAATATTCAAAAATTGGGCTTAAACCCTGTAATTGCTGTCAACTCATTTCCATGGGATACATCTGAGGAGCAGCAGGCAGTCATTGATATGTGCGCTTCTAAAGGTGTAACGGCAGTAGTAAGCACCGCATTTGCTAAAGGTGGGGAAGGTTCTGCTGATTTGGCAAGAGCTGTTTTGAAGTCAATTGAAAAAGGTGAAAACAACTTTAAGCCTTTATACCTACTTTCTGATAGCATTGAACATAAAATCCATACCATTGCTACAGAAATTTATGGGGCGACTCATGTGGAATACACATCTAAAGCTAAATCACAACTTAAACAAATTGCCCAATTAGGATATCAGAATTTTCCAGTTTGTATGGTCAAGACTCCAGCCAGTTTTTCAGACGATGAAAAGAAAATTGGGAGACCGAAGGATTTTTCTGTCACAGTGAGAGAATTTGATTTTGCCGGAGGTGCTGGTTTTGTTATTCCTCTTTTGGGCGATGTGATGAGGATGCCGGGTCTTCCTGCTGTCCCTAGTGCTGTCAATATCGATGTAGATGAAGAAGGTCGTATCTCAGGATTGTTTTAATAATTTTTAAATTTTCATCCCATGTCCAATAATATTAGACAAGAATACATACAAAAGTGGTCGGAAGCTTATCATCAATTGAATGAGCAGCAAAAATTGGCAGTGGACACTATCGAAGGCCCTGTCATGACCATAGCTGGACCAGGCACTGGCAAAACTCAATTATTGGCCGTACGTATTGGTAACATTTTACTAAATACCGATGTCGCACCGCAAAATATACTATGTTTGACATATACAGATGCGGGTACAGTAGCTATGAGACGCAGACTAGAATCATTTATTGGTCCTGAAGCCTACAATGTTTCCATCCAAACGTTTCACTCTTTTTGTAATGGTGTTATCAGAGATAATATGTCTTTTTTTTCTGAACTAAGGGAGTTACAGCAAGTTTCAGATATAGAAGAGGTGGAGATTTTTCGCAAACTTATTGATGGTTTTGATACCAACCATCCGCTTAAAAGACATAAAACCGACGTTTATTTTGAAGTGAATAGGTTAAAAAACTTGTTTTCTATGATGAAGCAAGAAAATTTAAGGCCCGAAGATTTTAAGCATGCATATGAGGAGTTTGAAAAAAAATCTATGGATCCTGCTACTTCCGATTTTGTTTATAAAAGAAAGACGACTGATTCCAAAACTGGGCACGTCTATCAAGTAGGCGACATAAAAATAAAAGATGTCCACGAACTTCTTGAAAGGTATAAAAAAACTGTTGCGGCTGCTGAATCATTTGATCAATATATTGGGTTAATGAAAAATGAAGCTCGTATTGACTATAACGATATGATTCTTTTTGTGATAAATAATTTTAAAAATCATGACAATTTATTGGCCAAATATCAAGAACAATTTCAGTACATACTTGTCGATGAATATCAAGATACTAATGGGGTTCAAAATGAACTTTTATTCCTGCTAGCAGATTTTTGGGAAAAACCGAATCTTTTTATTGTAGGCGACGATGATCAAAGTATTTTTAGGTTTCAAGGCGCAAATATGGGAGCCATAGTTCAGTTTAAAAACAAATATTCTCCTGTCGAAATAGTTTTAACTCAAAATTATCGTTCAAGCCAAATTATTTTGGACACCGCAAAAATCCTTATTGAAAACAATGAAGAACGTTTAGTAGCCCAATTTCCATATTTGGTAAAAGATTTGTGGGAAGCAAGAAAAGAAAGAAATGCCCATGCTGCTCCGCCACATATCTTTGAATACTTGAACGCTACGCAAGAGGAAGTGGGCATCATCCAAAAAATTGAAGAATTACATCTAAATGGTGTTCCCTACAAAAGTATGGGTGTAATTTATACAAAACATGCATTGGTTGAAAACATAACAAAATACTTTTCTCTAAAGAAAATTCCTCTCAATATTAAAAAGCGCATCAATGTTCTGGACGAGCCCGACGTAGTAAAAGTATGCAATATCCTTGAATACATCCTTATTGAAAGTCAAGATCCACATAATGGCAATTATCTTTTATTTGAAATATTACATTATGATATTTTTAAATTGGCTCCCTTAGATCTGGCATCTATCAGTTTAGCGTGCAAACCCAAAATAATAGAGGGCGATGAAGGAAAATTGACTTACCAGATTTGGCGAAATGTATTGCAAAGAAAAGATAAGTTAACTGAGGCAGGTGTAATGAATATAGAGGATGTTCTCAAAGTATCTTCATTAATTGAAAACTGGATAAAAGACAGTTTTAATGTCACCCTTCAAATGTTAATTGAAAAAATAATCACTGAAAGTGGCTTGTTAGACCAGATTTTGAGAAGCGAAGACAAAGCCTTTAGATTACAATCTTTTAATACTTATTTTGATTTTATAAAAAATGAAGCCGCAAAAAAAGGACAATTACCCCTCAAAGACGCTGTTCAACTTATACAGCTAATGCGTGATGAAAATATTAAATTGGAAGTTAATCGAATTTTTTCCAATGAAAATGGCATTAATTTTATGTCCGCTCATGGTTCTAAAGGTTTAGAGTTTGAGCATGTCTTTATTATGCGTGCCAATGAAAATGCATGGGAAAAAAATAAAGGAAGTAATCAGAATTATACTTTGCTGCCGGACATGATTGCTTCTTCAGGTGATGGCACTGAAGAGGATTTAAGAAGGTTGTTTTTTGTAGCTATGACACGTGCTCAAGACCATTTATATATTAGTTTTATAGCAAAAGATGACAAAGAAAAAGACATTCAAATGTCAAAATTTGTGTCCGAAATTAGAAATGTTGAATCAGAAATTTCAAAACCTGAATTAAATGAAGATTTCATCATAGACTATAAAACGGCTTTGATGAGATATCGTCGGGGCCAACCTGTTTTTTTAGATCATGAATTAATCAATAGGGTCTTGGAATCATTTAAATTGAGCACAACAAGCCTGAACAAATACCTCAAATGTCCATTAAGTTTTTACTTTGAGAATATTTTGGGTGTGCCGCGAGGAAGGAATGCATCGATGGGCTTTGGTAGCGCTATTCATTACGCTTTAGAGCAGTTTTTTGTTGATATTGAAAAATCCACTCCCCGCTCTATGGCTTCAGCCCAAAAATTGATTGAGTTTTTCCAAAAAGCTATGGATAAATATAAGTCTCATTTCACAAGTGAAGAATGGGAAAGATATAAAGAATATGGCGAAAAAACGCTTAGAGAATATTATCAACACCACAGTTCAGATTGGTTGCAAACACCGCAGTTCAGAACAGAACTCAATATTCATCTTGTGCAATACGATGGCATACCATTGACTGGAAAACTGGATAGAGTTAATGTTTTTAAAGATTATGTTACAGTTACAGACTATAAAACTGGAAAATTTTCAAATAGCAAATTGAAGCTCAAGCCACCAAGCGAAAAAGACCCTTTAGGCGGCGATTATTGGAGACAAATTGTTTTTTATCGTATATTGTTGGATGCTTTTAAAGGGGCTTCTTACCATATGACACATGGTGTTATGGACTTTGTGGAGAAGGAAGATGATAAATTTGAAGCTGCTAAAGTCCAAGCAACTCCCAATGATATTGATGCAGTGGGCAGACAAATAAAGTCCACCTTTCAAAATATCAAAGAGCATAAATTTGAAGAAGGATGTGGCGAGGAAAGTTGTACATGGTGCAATTTTGTTAAAAATAATATGCCAGCAAAAATAACGGAAGAAGTTGATAATTGATCGTTGAGTCATTTGTCTATTTGAATTTAAAAAAAAATTAACTCATTATTAGTATTATTAAACCTTCTGATTACGTTTATGGTTTATAACAATCGATTACATATTTTAATTTGTAATATTTTTTTTCATTAAAATAATTTGATTTTGAAATCATATTTTGTGTGGGTTTTAGTTTCCATTACTGTCTTTTTTTCAAGTTTTTTGAATGCCCAAAAACTAGCGGGTATTGTAAAAACACCTGAAGAAGTGAAAAATGAGGAGCGCTTTATTACTGCTTTGTATAAGGACATAGCTGGCAAAAGAGAGGAGGCTGTCAAAATATTAGACACCATCAGGCGTGAAAGCCCCAATGCTGCGGTGTACTTTCAGTTGGCGCGTTGGTCTATGGAAAAAGAAGATTACCTCAATACTGAGAATTATATCCAAAATGCCATTCGATTGGATGCGGAAAATAGTTGGCTAAGGGAATTTGAAGCTGAATTTTATTCTAAGACAGGGGATTACACAAAAGCCATCACTTCATTTGATTTTTTAATGGGCAAGTATCCCCAAAAAAAATCTTACTATACCCAATTGGTCAATATTTATATTAAAAAGGGTGATCCTGAAAAGGCATTGGCTACGCTAGACAAGCAAGAATTACAATTAGGACAAACGGAATCAATAGTATTGCGTAAAGCTGAAATTTATGACAACCTGGGTCAAGTCGATAATGCAGTTAAAATTATCTACGATTATTCAAAAAACAAAGCGGATGAAAAGGAATTTCTTCATCTTATTGTCAATTTATTGAAGTCTAATGATAGGTCACAAGAAATTGAGCCGTATTTGAAACAAATTTTAAGCTTAGATCCTTCTGATAAGGATGCGCAACTTGAGATGTTTTTAATTTCAGCTAAGCAGCCTCAAAAAAGCGATATTTTATTGACACTTAGGCCAATGATATCTAATCGAAACGTCAATATTGATGTCAAAATAAGAGAGTTATTTCCATATGTTTCGGAACATGCCCAAACTTCTGATTCGCTCTTAGGCAAACAATTGATTGGTTTGATGGATGACTTAGTACTAGCTCATCCCAACGAAGCCAAAGCGCATGCTATAAATGCTGATATTCTTAAAAATTCGGGCAATTTTAAATCTGCAATAAGACAGTACGAAAAGACACTTTCTTTGTCCAAAAAACAAGCCATTGTTTGGGAACAATATATGTTTTGTCTCGATGCTGTAGAAGATTACTCAACATTAGCCAAAGTTTCAGAAGAGGGCATTGACTACTTTCCCAATGAGTCTTTATTTTACTATTTTGTTGGGCTAGCGAAATATAATACAAGTTCACCGGATTACGAAGATTATCTCAATGATGCCCTTATGATTGGCGTAGGAAACAAGTATGTTGAAAGTATGGTGATGGCTCTTAGTGGTGAAGTTTTTTTATCTAAAAAAGATATAGGTCAAGCCACAAAAATGGCTTTAAAATCTTTAGAAATTAGTGCAGGAAATAATCCTAAAAGCTTAGTTTTGATGGGGGATATTGCTAAAGTCAACAATGAATTATCAAAAGCTAAAAAGTTCTATGAAGATGCCCTCAGAATGGGAGGAAATAAAGATAAAATTAATACTAAAATGAAAGGATTGTGAAAGGGAATTTAAAATATTTTTTATTCTTTAGTTTTTTGTTTTTTATGGTCTCTTGTAGTACCAAAAAAGGTGTGAAATCTAAGGAATTGGATGTAGAGGAATTAGTTCAAGCGATAGCTCAAAATCAATTGGACTTTAAAGATTGGACAGCCAGAGGTAGTGTGTCCTTCGATAGTCCAGATATGGGCATTTCGGGTAGTTTTGTGGCACGTATCAAAAAAGATAGCGCTGTAGTTTTGGGTTTTAGAAAATTGGGCATTGAGTGGGCGAGAGCTTTTATAGACAAAGAAAAGTATATTGTGATCAATAAGTGGGACAAAACCGTAGAAATTAAGTCACTCAAAGACGCAGCCAAAATGATAAACTTTGATGCTCAATATGCTGATATTGAAAATTTATTGTGCGGAAATGTGATCATTCCCAATAAAGAAACATCTCAGTTTAAAACAGAAAATGACAATTTTTTCTTAAGCTTCACCGAGGATGGCTATGACATCGAATATATATTGAACAAAAGCACTTTACAACTCACCCAATCGACTATTAAGCAAAAAGGTAAGATTTTGGCAGTGATGACATGGGGAGATTATCAAACCTTGTCTAATGGGAAAAAAGCCCCTTTTCATCGTGTGTTAAAAGTGGTATCTGATGGCGAGCCTAACACAGAAATAGACCTAAAAATATCTAAAATAGACTTAGATGATAGTGGTGAAATTAACTTCAATATTCCTTCTGACTACAAAAAAATATAATGAGAATGCGTAGTTTTTTTATTTTCGTTTTGGTTCTGATCCATGTTTTTTCTTTTGGTCAAAGTAGAAAAGATTTAGAAAAACAGCGTCAGAAAATTATCCAAGATATAGAAAAAACTAACAAGGCGCTTCAAAGCAATCAAAAACTGAAAGAAACTCAGTTGGTTCAGCTAAAAACGATAGAAGATCAAGTCATTAGTCGTAAAAAATTGATAGCCAACCTCAATCAAGAAGTCGGAATAAATACCCAAATCATTGCTGAAAACGAATCTAAACTAGATCAATTAAAAAGTAAACACAACAAACTACAACATGGTTATGCTATACTAATTAGACAGGCTTATCTCAAAAAACAATCTGCGTCAAAATGGTCTTATTTGTTATCGTCTGATAACCTTAATGAGTTTTTATTAAGGTGGAGATATATGTCTCAGTTTGATGAATTTGCTCAACACAAATCCGATGAGCTCAAGCGTATAACAGAACAAATAAAACAAGCCAATTCCGAGATTGAAGTGGCTAAAAACAGAACTCTTGATGCCATTGATGCTAATGCTCAAAATATGTCTAAACTTCAGGAAGAACAAAAGATAAAAGATGGTTTGATTAAGCAATTAAGTAAAGAAGAACTAGCCCTTAAAGACAAATTGTCAAAACGCGAAAAAGAACGGGAAAATTTAAATAATTCCATCGAAAAAATCATAAGAGCAGAACTGGCAAGAGCAAAAGAAATTGAGGGACAAAGCGAAACTGCCATATCCATAAGGGAAGCCGATAATTCAGGATTTGCTAACAACAGAGGCAAGTTAACATACCCTATAAAAAACAGTCAAATCATATCTAAATTTGGTAATCAACCACATCCTACCATCAAAGGAATATTGGTGTCTAATAATGGTATTGACTTTTCTTCTAAGACTTCAGAAGACGTCTTATGCGTGTATGATGGTGAAGTGGTAGGAGTAACCAATGTGCCGGGTTTCAAAAACATGATCATCATAAAGCATGGGAGTTATTATACTGTCTATTCTAAATTAGAAACTACTGATGTCACAAAGGGCGATAAAGTGAACAGAGGGCAAAAAATAGGTAGGGTAGAGAAGGGCGAAAATGGTCAAGTAGAACTCCACTTCGAGCTTTGGAAAGATAAAAACAAAATAGACCCTCAAAATTGGTTTAGATAAAAAGAAAAGCCCGATAATTGGATTTATCAGGCTCTTCTAAATTTTTCAGTGTCGATTTATTATCCCATGTTTTGATAACTGACTAAGAGTATGGTCATCAATATACCCAGCATAAAGCTAGCGGCTATAAATCTACTGTCTCTGAAAAGAATTTCGTCTTTCTTTACTGACATAATTATGAGTGGTTTTGGTTATTAATCTAAAAAGCTGAGTTATAAAATAAAATGTTAAAATTCGTTCGTCTGATATACCTAATGCCAAAAATGATACCATAAGTTTTTTTATTAATATGAGAATTACCCCTCTAATCACATGTGATAATGGGGTAGAATTGAAATGATGATTTTGTCTATTATGACATGCGTTAGTTTTTATGGCTTTGAATATATGAGGTTTTTTTAATGTTTGGTTTTCTTTAATATCAAGTTTTAAAAAATCTACCCTTTTGGGGTATGAATATTTTTTTTGAGAAATTTTATTTTTTTAAAGCATGCTGAAACATTATTGAAGATGCTGCGTTTCGGTCCCAAAGTTTAAGAAATGATATTTATGAAAATATGGTTGTGGAGTTTACCTATTTGGGTCATGAGTTGTTTTAGTTCAAATAAAGTTATTAGCGCAAAAGATACTATTATGCAAAATTCAAATTTAACTAGTTTTTATGATTTGAAAGCTTTGTCTTTAGAAGGTAAAGAAGTGAAAATGTCTGACTATAAAGGTAAAAAAATAGTCATTTTGAATGTAGCCTCCAAATGTGGTTATACTTCTCAATATGCAGATTGGCAATCTTTCTACGAGGCTAATAATGACGAATATGTGGTTTTGGGCTTTCCATGCAATCAGTTTATGGGTCAAGAGCCAGGTTCAGCCGAGGAAATAGCTACATTTTGTTCTGCTAATTATGGTGTGACTTTTCCTATGTTCGAAAAAGTAGATGTGAAAGGTAAGGAACAAAGCCCAATTTATCAATGGCTTTCAAGTCCTGAAAAGAATGGTTGGTGTGAAGAAGTACCAAGTTGGAATTTTTGCAAGTATCTAATCAATGAAAAAGGAGAATTAACTCACTTTTTTGGATCAAAGGTTAAACCAGACTCAGAAGAATTTTTGGCGGTGAAGTAGGTGAAGCTAATTGATGACACTCTTGTTTCTGGATTTTTGGGAGCTAATTATCATAACTATTATAAAAACATACATATACATAGGATATTATTTGGTTAAAGCCAAAATATCTTAATACTCGAGGATAAATACCCTATTGGATAAATAGGGGAAAAGCACAGTATAATTAAGATTTCATCATAAAAGTCGGATTTTTTATGATTTGTAATCTTTTAAAAGGGAAATAGCTGCTAAATCTTTGTTTATTTTACATACTACCTTCGCTGTAAAGTAGATTAGTCATTAATTTTTGGTGTTTAATTTGGGCTTGAGACGCTCTTCAAGAGAGGATCACTAATTCACTCTTAGTATAACAACTAGATTGATGAAGTGTTTTATATTCAACAAAAATACAAGATCTAAAATAGACAAATGGGAATATAAACGCACCTTTTTACCAAGACAGTGGTGAATCCCACCCACCACAAAATTTAAATCCCAATTAATTTAAATTTAATTTTTACCACAATTGACTGATTATCATAGTTTTACAAGCTATCGTTTTTTTTTTTTTCTAAAAAAAATATATAAAAATGTTTGGTGGAATAAAAATTATATTATACCTTTACCACAATATTAGAGGAAGTTGTTTAATGTTTCTATTTAAAATATTATTTGCTTTTTTTAATATTAGAGACCTAAAATGAAATAAATTGAAATGCAATGCATTCTTTTTCAACTTTGTTTTTTTCATAGAGTTGGGAAAATGGTGAACCTAATTTATTGATTGGTCAATCAACCACATTTCAGA
>CAZBCV010000081.1:0-12295 GCA_964490495.1 uncultured Aureispira sp.
CAATTCTTTCATATAATTTCAAAACTATACATCGGATCGATACTAAGACTATCCTTTAACCCTGATAATTTGGCTTTTTCCATATCTATAAAAATACTTTTGATATGAGCGACTACAGTATCATTTGAAAATCTTTTGACATCTTCTAGCGTATCTATGCCACTTCCATCTCTGAATTTATAGGTTTGTTCCATCAAATTGTATTCATACTTAACGGATATTTTTTCATTCATTTTGAAAACTGTGACTTTTATAGCATCATGGTCAAATTCTCCTATTATTCTCATGGGTTTTCCCTTTTTAGTTCTATACTATGATTTAATATTTGATAGATACGTTTCAAATCCAAATGTTTATTGAGCATTCGTAGATGTTTTTCTATAGTGTCTTGGTCGTTTCTTATCGCGGGTCCTGTTTGTATTTTGAATGGGTCATCTACCGCTACAGCCTTTTGACCTGTTTCCAGGATAATATTGTGTAATAAGGCAAAATCGACTTCATTGTTTTTACAGAACTCTTTAGTCATCCCTAATAAGTGATTGGTGAAATTATTGGCAACTACTGCTGCGAGATGAATTTTTTGTTTGTGATGTTCATCATAAAACTGATAGGTATCAGCACATGTTTGAGCCATAGATTCAAAAATATTCTTAGTGTAGTCGTTACTCACTGTCATTACGATGGAAGGTTTGTTTTTGTTGATCAAATTTTTTTTGAGTGTTTGAATAGGCCAAAACACACCGAAATTGTCGGACATTTCAATGAATAACCTGGCCACTTTTAGTCCTGACCCATGAACCATAATTTGTTTTGAACTCACCTGAAACGGCCAATCCAATATCAAAAAGTCTAAATCATCATCAGGAATACAAAGGAAATAAATATCAGAAGTATCAGATATATTTTGAAATTCACTTACAAATTGTATTTTGCTATTGATTTTCAGAAAATCCTCACTATCTCGCTCTATATTCCTTGAATAAATTTCTACGACTTCAAACGGAGTATTGTTGAACCAATGGGTAAGGTGCCATGCCAAATTACCGCTTCCAATTAAAGTGATTTTTTTAGTGATCATCTTTTCTGTCTGTATCTATCCCAACCTGCAAGAATGAGGGCCAGCATCATAAATATACATCCTACCCAAAATAAATTAATACCCGGAAATATAGTGGCTTGAAGAATTAAATAATCTGTACGCGGCACATCAGTACTCACATTAAGTACAATATCTCCTTTTTTTACGGGTTCTTGTGCTACTTTAAAAGTAAATTCTTCTTTTTCTGGATCGATGTTACTGAACCTTAAATGAATACCTTCTTTAGGAGAAAATGCTTTTATACTCATGGGTACATTATCCCTAATGACATAGAGTGGCTTTAGAATTTCACTGCCTTGATGGCTTTGTACTTCCACAAGAGCAGAAAGTGCTAAATCTTTTTCTTCTGCTTTATAATTCGGGTTTTTTGGATCTTTGTCAAAACCTTTTAAAACAAATCGTTTGTCACCCAATATGAAATTACCACCATTTTTAATTGTATATTCTTTGTATTCAAGCGTTTCATCTGGGGTGAAGAAGTCATCTAACATATCTTCCGAAAGCTTTATTTTAATCCCTGAAGTTTCGACCGTTGCTGGATAGTTATAGAGTAAAGCGCCTTCCACACCTAGAGCAGGTTCTAGATTATAAACTGTATCTTGGGCCAAATCTCTTACTTTGATTTGTATGCCCAATCCTGTGTCATGGTTGTGTTCTTTAAATTCTTTGATGGTAGGTTCATAAGTGATAGCTTCTAACTCTAACACAAAATCACCGACTTTTAAAGTATCATTATAAGGGAGAATTACTCTATTGTATTTAAGTGAATCTTCAATGGCTTTAGCGTTTTCATTACTTTGTAAAGATGGGGGTAAGCCTACGACACATGTAAAAATATCTTTATGTAAATAGTGTTTTGTATCGGGATTAAATGCCGCCACTTTACTGAAATCGTTAGAATACACAGCATTGGGGTGTAAATTAAAAGTTTCAACAACTTCCATTGAATCATTAAGCTTTTGAAAATTGATGGTATATTTTCTTTCTCTAGCTTGTTCAATTAAAGTGTCCGAAACATAAGTAATAAGATAACCTTCAGAAAACAAAGTTTTTCCTTTAATCAATTGGACATATTTTTTTACGTCTTCATCATTAAAAATTTTCTGAAAAACAAATGGGTTAGTGGAAATTGATTTTTGATTGAGCCCACTTGCCACAGTACCCACAATCATCATTCCAAAACCCATATGGGCTATAGCCGACCAAGCCAACTTGATTTTACCTTTTGCTTTATTGATAAGATAATCCAAATTTGTGACCATAGTCATGAGGCCTGCAAATGTAAGAAGACCAAATTGCCAACTGTAAAAGTTTAACCAAAGTGTCACCAATAAAGTAAGAACTAAACTTATAGCCACTGAAATAGCCAATCTTATAAAAAATTGCTTTCTTTGGCTCAACCAATTTGTCCCACCATATCTTAAAAATAAAGGGAACGCCGAAAGTAATGATATGAATACACCTATCCACAATTGATATTTATTATGATGTCCCACCACATCTTGAATCACGCGACCTTCATAGTTTTCATTAAAAAGCCCCATCACCTTGTTGATCACAGGTAAAGATGTTGAATAGGTAATCAACACACCGCTGAACAGTAAAACTAATGAACCAATAAACATCCAAAATTCTCTTGATGGCAATTCCTCTTCTTTTGCGGGTGTATCTATAGATTTTAGCCGCCACAGCAAAGCCCCCATACCTAGAACAATAAATATTGAGACAAGAAAAACTAACTGAAATCCTAATCCCATTTCAGTAAATGAGTGTGCTGATGTATCTCCTAACACACCACTGCGGGTAAGGTAAGTAGAGTATAGAATTAACACAAAAGAGATGAGATAGAAAAAATACATACTTTTTGAAGCATGTTGTGTGTTTTTTGAAACCAAATGGACGTGAATACCAGCGACTAAAGTAATCCATGGCACGAGAGAAGCATTTTCTACAGGATCCCACGCCCAATATCCACCAAAGGATAATGCGACATAGGCCCAAAGGCTGCCCATCAAAATACCTATGCCTAATATACCAGCTGAAAACAATGACCATGGCAAACAATCTTTTAACCATGTTCTATGGTCGTTAACCCATAATCCTGCGAAAGCATAAGCAAAAGGCACTAATGTGGAAGCAAAGCCAAGAAATAGAGTAGGAGGGTGGATGGTCATCCAATAGTTCTGTAACAAAGGATTGAGTCCACGTCCTTTAATTAATGACAAATATTCGGCATTGGCAAAAATAGGAGCCTCTGTCATTTGCCTTAATAATGTTGTGGGATTGGAACCGATTTTTACAACTTCGTCGCCCCAAGGTATATGAATACCCAGTATCATAGACATGAGAACGGCCTCGGCAAGTGCAAAAGAAAACAAAACTGAAGCTTCCCATTTGCCCGCAACTCTCATAAGAATGAAGCCTAAAATTACATGCCAAAACATCCAAAGTAGAAAACTTCCTTCTTGTCCTTCCCAAAATGCGGAGAGTATATATTTTAATGGCAAGTCATCTGAAACGTGATCGTAAACATAAAAATATTCATATCTGTGCGTGTACATCGCATAAAATAGCAGCAATATGAGAGTTATCACAGAAACACCATGCGTAATAAATGATATCCGACCTAATTGATTCCAACTTTTGGATTCTATTGCATTTCTATTCTTTACAGAAAAGAACCAAAATACTGCTGCCATAAAAGCACTGACAAATCCAAGAATAATAAAAATATGACCTAAATGTCCAATCCAAAGACTTTCGCCTACATATGTTATTTGACCCATTCTGTGTTTTTAGAGGTTTATTGAGTGGCTTCTTTGAGTGCAATTTCTTCGTCCTTATATTTTGAAGGACACTTCATGAGAATATCTGAAGCAATAAAGACATCATTTTCCAATTTCCCGGTTACAACTATTTGTTCAGACATCTCAAAGTCTTGAGGTTTAGGTTGTAATAATATCACTTGTTTGGTGACTTCTTCACTATCTGCCATGTAGAAGCTGAATTGATCAGGTTGGTTTTCCGGATCATAAACCATAGGCATTTCTTTAGCCAATTGGCCAACAATTTTTACTTTAGACCCAGATTGTGCGTCTTTGAAAGAGGCATAAGTACTGACATCCTTAGTTATATTAAAAAAAACAGCTATTCCTGCCGCTATGAGTACGAGTGCTATGACAATATTTTTGTTCATTACATTAAGTATTTAAAAATGAAATCCATTTAAGATGCAAAGTTACGTTTATTTAAAGTATTTTATGGCAATGTCAAAGTGGATTTTAACTTTAAATCAAATATTTTTTTGGCAATTTTGTTTAAAATCAACTAATCAATTAAATGTTAAACTTATTTTTACATTAATCAGTTTTAATATGAATAATATTAAAATTTTATGGTTTCAATAAAGAAAATAACAAGTCCGATCAATCCTTTTATAAAAAAAGTGGCATTGCTTCAAGATAAAGCCAAAGAACGGAAATCAAATAGAATGTTTGTAGTAGAGGGATTGAGAGAAGTGAGTAGAGCTATTAAAGGAGGCTATGAAATTCAAAATCTTATTTTTAATCCTTACATTGTATCTTACAATGCTATTCTTGAAAAAATAGGCGAAAAACTTTTTGATATACATATGGTGGAAGTTCCAGATCCTGTGTACAATAAGATAGCCTATCGCGAAGGAACTGAAGGCGTTATTGGAGTTTTTAATATGAAAAATCATGATATGGAGAGTCTCATTATTCCTGATGAAAATGCCTTTATTTTAATAGCTGAATCACCAGAAAAACCTGGAAACATCGGTGCTCTTATGCGTACAGCAGATGCTGCGGGTGTAGATGCTATAATTATTGCCAACCCGCATACAGACATTTATAATCCCAATATTATAAGGTCTTCGGTAGGGTCTATATTCAATCATCAGATAGCTGAAGGGAGCACAAGAGAAATCCTAAATTTTCTAGAAAATAAAAATATTCCTTTATTCTGTGCTATTCTTAGCGAAAAATCTCAATCTTTTTACGATTTTGACTATAAAAAAAGTTGTGCTCTGGCCGTAGGCACTGAATCTGATGGCTTGAGTCAAGAATGGCTCGAGTGTGAAGCCAAACACGTGATGATTCCAATGAAAGGGCCTTTAGATAGCATGAATGTGTCTGTAAGTGCAGGGATATTAATGTATGAGGTCGTCCGCCAAAGAATGTTCTAGAATTTCTTTTTAATTATTTAATATTCTTCTTATTTTTGCAATATACAAAAAGTTTGAAAGTATTCACATGTAAGTAAAAACACTTTTGTACCTTTGCGCTTCACTTTCAATTAAAAAATATCATGGCTTTAAATATCAACAAAATGTTGTCTAACAAGGTGAGATCGATGGAGGAGTCGGCCACTATTAGAATGGCTCAAAAATCAAGAGATTTGGCGTCTAAAGGTGTGCATGTGGTCAATCTAACATTAGGCGAACCCGATTTTGACACACCTGATTTTATTAAAAAAGCCGCCATGGTAGCCTTAGAAAGAGGAGATACAAAATATACGCCTGTGCCTGGAACTATGGCTCTTCGGCAAGCGATTTCAAAAAAGTTTAAAGATGAAAACAATTTAGACTATTCACCGCAGCAAATAGTTGTATCTAATGGTGCAAAACAAAGTATTGCCAATATATGTATGGCTATGTTGGATGAAGGCGATGAAGTCATCATTTTGGCACCCTATTGGGTTTCATACTCAGAAATTGTGAAATTTTCTGGCGGCACTCCTATCATTTTAAAATCAGACATTTCCACAGACTTTAAAGTTCCTGTAGAAGATATTAAAAACGCAATTAACGAAAAGACAAAATTATTAGTATTTTCGTCTCCTTGTAATCCAACAGGTTCTGTATATTCACAGAGTGAGTTGGAGGCTATTGCCCAATTGGTTATGGCGCATGGTCAAATGGTTGTATTAGCTGATGAAATCTATGAATACATTAATTTTTCAGAAAAACACTTTAGTATAGGTTCTGTCCCGGGCATGATAGAATATACCGCCACTGTAAATGGTTTCTCAAAGGGGTTTGCCATGACGGGTTGGAGATTGGGTTACATGGGGGCACCAGAATGGTTGGTTTCTGCATGCAATAAAGTACAAGGTCAAATCACATCTGGCGCTTCATCGTTTGGACAAGCAGCAGCAGTCGAAGCTTTAAAAGCCAATAGAGACGCTTGTATAGAAATGAAAACAGCTTTCATGCAAAGAAGGGCTTTAATTGTTGGCCTATTGCGTGAGATTCCAGGTTTTAAAGTGAACTTTCCTGAAGGGGCTTTTTATACTTTTCCTGATATAAGTGATTATTTTGGCCGATCTTTCAATGGTGTGGCCATTCATAATGCCGATGATATGTCGGAGTTATTGTTGACTGAAGCTCATGTAGGCACTGTTTCTGGTTCTGCTTTTGGCGCTGATAATTGTATTCGCATGTCTTATGCCGCCTCAGAAGATGATATTAAAGAAGCAGTAAGAAGAATAAAAAAGTGTTTGGAGAATTTTATGTAGAGGAGTTCTATAAAATTTTTTCGTAATAAAATATAGCGAAAAGGTGCAGAAAAGAGCGAATGACAAAAAGTTCCGCAGGTGCAGTCAAAGCTACATCATGGGAACTTTTTGATATCCATTGCACACATATTCCATTGGATCCATGGAGTATGAACAACGTTGTAATATCTTTGTAATCGAAATAGGGTTTATAATATTTTTCTTGAGTTTTACAGGTTTCAGTTTTTTGATTATTTAAAAGGAATTTTCAACCATTTATAGCTTTAGAAATGAATAAATTCATATTCATCCTCATTTATTAATCATAGATACTTTTATATTTTTTATCTTTGCACTTCACATCTGAAGGAATGCAGGAAAATAAATTAAAAATACTAAAAGAGGTTTGGGGTTATTCTTCATTTAGATCCCAACAAGAAGAAATACTTGACCACGTTTTAGAGGGTAAAGATGCTTTAGTGATTATGCCCACAGGAGGCGGCAAATCCATTTGTTTTCAATTACCCGCCTTAATGTTCGATGGCATCACTGTAGTCATATCTCCTTTGATAGCATTGATGAATGACCAAGTCAGCGCCTTGCGTATTTCAGGTGTCGAAGTGGTGGCCATACATTCCAATCTGACTAACACAGAAATGCGTCATCAAGAAGAAATGCTTATGAAAGGTAAGGTTAAACTTCTATATGTTTCCCCTGAAAGAGCCAATACCAAAACATTTACTGTATTGTTGTCAAGACTAAAAGTATCACTATTTGCCATAGATGAGGCACATTGTGTATCGGTGTGGGGCAATGATTTTCGACCCGATTATGTGACCCTCAATTTGCTCAGAGACGCATTTCCAAAAGTGCCATTCATAGCTTTGACGGCCACAGCAGATTCTGCCACTCAAAAAGATATTTGTGAACAATTACATTTAACCTCACCTAAGGTTTTTATTTCTTCTTTCGAGCGGACTAACATTACCACAGAATCTCGTCCAGCTGAAAATAGATATAAACAAATCGTAGAGTTCCTCAATAAAAACAGTAAGGACACTGGAATTATTTATTGTTTAAGCCGAAAAGAGACAGAACGCTTATCTTCAAAACTACAATCGGTAGGCTACGTGTGCTCACATTATCATGCGGGTATGACCTCAGAAGATAGAACAAAAGTTCAAAAAGACTTTCAAGACGACAAATATCAATTTATATGTGCTACTATTGCTTTTGGCATGGGAATAGATAAGAGCAATATTCGTTGGGTGATACATTATTCAATGCCTAAAAATCTTGAAGGTTACTATCAAGAAATAGGACGTGCCGGGAGAGATGGTCTGCCCTCAAAAGCATTATTGTTTTATTCATGGGGAGATTATTCCATGCTGAAAAGATTTATTGATGATGGTGAAGCCAATGGAAATTTTAAAACTGTACAATATGCTAAATTGGACCGTATGTGGGAATATGCAAGTGCCAATGAATGCAGAACCAATATCGTATTAAATTATTTTGGTGAGTTTAAGACTGAGCCGTGTGGTCATTGTGACAACTGTATTGCTCCTCCCAAAGGTACGGACGGTACTGTCTTAGCTCAAAAAGCTTTGTCCGCTGTGATGAGAACAAACGAAAGTGTGGGTATCAATCTCCTTATTGATGTATTGAGAGGCTCTTTTAGAGCTGAAATTCGACAAAATGGTTATGACAAAATTAAGACTTTTGGTGTAGGTAAAGATGTCTCTTATATCAACTGGAAAATTTATATTACTCAAATGATAAATCAAGGCTTGCTGAAAATAGATTATACTGATGGTATGAAACTAAAATCTACACCCTTGACGCATCAAGTATTATTTGATGGAAAAAAAGTAAAAGTTGTTGATTTGACGTACATTGATGAAGTAAAAACCAAAGAACCGAAAGTACAAAGGAGTCTTACTGTGGACGAAGAGCTCATGCAAAAACTTAAAGAATGGCGGACACAAATAGCTAGAGAAAAACAAGTGCCTGCCTACATCATCTTTTCTGACAAAGCACTCCATAATATTGCTAGTGTCCAACCTCAAAACCTGGCACAACTTCTTGAAGTAGAAGGTATCGGTAAGGTAAAACTTGAATTGTATGGACATGATATCCTTACCATAGTCGCTTCCGCTGAAGATAAAAAAGTAACTGTTGATGGTGATTTAGGGTCAACATATTATGATACTCTAAATTTGTATCTTAATGGAAAAAATGCAGAAGAAATAGCCTCTATTAGAAATCTATCATTGGATACCATCATGTCTCATTTGTCTGTGATGTACCTCAAGACCGATAAAATAGACATCAATGATTTTGTCAATGAAAGTGAACGAGATAAAATAGGAATTGCATGGATGGTTAGTGGGCGCAAAATGGAGTTATCAGTGATTGCTGAACACCTTTTAGAACCACTTTCACAACATAAACTGAGGATGGGATTGGCCTACCTCATCAAACAAGGAAAAAAAAAGTGATTTTGAATTGTAAGGAGTATAAGTTTAAATTTGTCTGCCGTTGAGTTTAGTCCGATGTACCCATATGGTTGAGTCAAGACCAGTTAAAGAAGCCATGACCTTTTTTGGAAAAGATATAGTTGGGTTGTCCTTTATGGCCACTTTGAGATAGTCGGAAGTTGAACTAGGATAACCGCTCACATCTAGCTCTTTTGATGTCTCTACTCATTCTGTGACAGATGATGTGGTATCTATGGGTAGTATGAAATCAATTTCCTTTGTGTATGGCTCATAGTCGTGGGTCTTTCATACTAATCCGCCAATAAATATTCAGTTGTGCAATTATCTTTTATGCATCCATTTTTGTCAACTTTTATGATTATACCTTCAAGTGAAGTGCCGATGTACAGGGACTCGTCTTCAAATTCTAGTACAGACCTGACTGTATCAATATTTTCAAAGTTGAAAGGATCTAAATATATTACATTAAACCGTGTTTCCCAAAGCATTTCACCATCTTTTGTAATTCTTCTGATGTAGGGTAGGCCATACTGCGGCGTAAATTGGTTTTGACTAGTTATTTCATTATTGTAGAATCCATACAAGAGGATGTCAGAATTTTTCAATTCTTTTGCTCCTGTTATTATTTTAGGGCGCTCAGCGTGTTTTTCTTGAATACTCCAAACTTCTTGGCTAGAGGCATCGTATTTTGTGATAGTATGACCAAAGTGCTTTGCCACGTCTGTATGAACATAAATTAGGCCTCCATCTTTCAATAGGGTATAGGATAAGTCTTCACTCCTCAGACCTACATTGGTAAAAGGTTCTGATGACCAATATACCTTTGAGTGTTGATGGTCAGTAATGTGATAGATTGTCTTTATAAAATGTCTTCGGCCCGTAAGACTATCTTTTACGCTATGCCTTGCAGAGAAATACAGTTTGCCGTCTTCACTTACTCTGAGTTTTCCAGCTTCTACATATTCATTTTGTAAAACAACTTGTTTTCCTATGTAACTGCCTTCCAAATCAAACCAATACAAGACTGCATGCTGAGTATTGATAGATTCTGCCTCAGTTTCCCACCCACTTACAATGACGTAATTGTCATAACCGATTATTTCTGAAATGCCGAATAACTCCATATTGATATTAGAATAGGCATGATAAAATGGTTCAATGGGGTCGCCATCTGTTGTCATTCGGTCAAAATACAGATATAAAGGCCCTGTCTCTCCATCTTTTCCAAAGTGCGTACCACTGACATGATAAAATAAACCTTTATAGTAAGTGGAAGCTTCCCCAGAAAATACAGGTCTTCTTGGACTTCTTAAATTAATTGGGTTATAATTTGTATCACAGCACATAATACTCCTTTTCCACATAGGATAACCTTCTGCATTACACTTTATAACATATCTTTCGGAAATGGTGTAAATCGATTCGTCTATATTATTTACAACGTATGTACTAAAAGAAAGCGAATCAAATCTCTCAACAACTCTTTTGAAATAAGTCTCTTGGGATATTGTCAAAGTAGGACATAGGATTATATTCGTCCAAAATGCCATAATAAATATACGGATGGAATGTTTAGTTTTCATTGAGAATTATAATTTTTTTGGTGATGAAATTATTCATGGGCCCACTTGAATCAACTAATTGAATATAGTAGATGCCATTAGGTAAATTATGGGTATCAAATACGTAAAGAGGATTTTGTGTCATTATTTTTTCTTCCAATAAGTGGCCGTTAGTGTTGATTAATCTTAAAGTACCCTTAAATTTTTCTGGAAAGTGCACTTGTACATTAATTTTGTTTCCGTTGGATGGATTAGGAAATACATGTATTACATTATTCAACTCATCCTCTTCAACGCTTATACTTTCATGAACGGATGAAATCACATTTTGGCAATTTGGGTCTAAACAGCCATTTTTATCATATTTTCGAATATATCCATATAAATTTGCTTCTAATATTGGATTTTCGTGACCTAATTCAAAGAAGCCATACTTGTATATGTTGCCCGAATTACTCAAATATGGTCCCCCTCGTATTAAGGTCGAATTAGGGTGATAAAGCATGGAGTCCACCACCTCCCATTTCTTATTCATGTCTGCATCTAGTTTCATTAACACAAATGTGTGATTGTCATTAAGATTTAGATGTAGAGCTGATTCGCCGTTCTGTATATTGTGGGTGAGATATGGAATCAAATTGCCATTTCTGGTTTTGTCAGTAGAGGCATGGATGGATATATCATAATTTTTTAGTCTATTTAGTTGACTATTGAAAGTGAATATAGGAATGGGGTAGTATGGGCTTGTGGTATTGACCGGGGGCCGAATCCCCAAATAATTGCCATTTTCCATCAAATTTATAGCATAGTAAGCTAAAGATGTTGGATCAGACACCTTGCGTTTTCCAACCAATTTTCCATCTTGTGATATGCGGTGTATAAATCTGAAGTTGAATCTATCTGTTATAGGTGGTATTCTATAAGCTAAATTGCTATAGGTATGTAAGACTAATTCACCATTGTGATTTAAATTAAAATGTGAGAACCGGTGTTCATAGGGGTCCAATTCGTATTCTTTTGGTATGACTAACTCCCATTGTAAATCTAACTGAAGATCAAAATTTTGAATAAAAAAATTATTTTGATCACTCGTCGCTAAAAAGATACTATTATTATGTGAAAGTAGTTTGCGAGGATTAGGAAGAGTGAATACTTTTCTATTCGCTATGATTCCTTGCTTGTCCATTTCATATAATATACGAAAAGAGGAATGGGCAAAAGTACCAATAAGATAATTATCATTCGACATCTTTATGACATCGAAAACAGTTATACTATATTCATCATCAAAATACTCTTTAATAGACAATACATTACCTAAAGTATCTAAAGTCATCCAAGCGAATCCCCATTTATTGAGAAAACAGTTCATCAGGGCATAGATTTGATGGTCTTTCTCTTCCATATAGACCACATTTGTAGCTTGGTAGCCTTCAAAATATTGTTTATCAAAACCGCTTTGGGCATATTGGATTTTACTCACTAAAAGAAAAGTCGAAATTAGAACGATCTTTTTAATACTATTTATCATAATTGTGGATTTTTAATTTTTTAAAGGTCTATAGCCAAACCGCCATTGATAATCATACAATCTCTGTGAGACCAGCCCGTGTGCT
>CAZBCV010000082.1:0-12241 GCA_964490495.1 uncultured Aureispira sp.
ATAGATAGCAATTTGTCGGGTTTTGGTGCGGCCACTCTCGTTATTGGATACTCTACATCTTTTGGGGAAGAACGTGTTGCGGAAATGAGAGGAAGTTTATTTAAAATGATTACGCCTATATATGTTGATGTTACACAATTTGGTACTCGATGGAATAGCGCAGGATCCCGATGGTTTTATCGACCAGAACTGGGAATAGGATATCAAGGCTTGTCTTTTTCCGTTGGTATTAATCTATGGTTAAATAAAAAACCAGAACTCGAATTTAATCGATTTGTGACCTCATTAAGGTATAGCTTTGTTTTCTAAGCTAACTATTATAAAAACCAATGCACTAGCCTTAGAAGCACGATGAAGGCATTCGATAAAAACTAAGAATAAAATAAATTACATCAAATGATAAACTTAAAAATATAAGCCCATAACCTTACCTCCCTAAATAAAAAAAACCCTCATAAATCATTGATTTACAAGGGTTTGTATGTGTTATTAGTGATCCCGACAGGATTCGAACCTGTGACCCACAGATTAGAAATCTGTTGCTCTATCCAGCTGAGCTACGGAACCGTTTTTCCAAAAGCGACGCAAAGGTACATCTTTTTTCTTTTTCCACAAATAATTTTTGAAAATTATTTATCAATTATTTTCTATCAAATGTCAATCTTTCACCTTGGCCTTGTACAAATAGGCCCTCATCATTATACACTTCTTTTCCATTGATGAATGTTTTGTGCACACTACCTTTAAATGTTTGCCCTTCTAGGGGCGACCAACCACATTTATAATGAATGTTTTCTTTTGTAACGGTCACCGATTCTTCTGGCTTTACCAAAACTAAGTCAGCTTTGTATCCTTCATCTATATATCCGCGCTCAGCAAGTTGGAAACATTCAGTAGGCGCATGACACATCTTTTCTACAATTCGCTCTGGAGTTATAAGACCTTTATGATAGAAGTCAAGCATAATCGTCAAACTGTGTTGAACCAAAGGCAAACCAGAAGGTGCTTCAAGATAAGATTTTGATTTCTCTTCCCACGTATGTGGTGCATGATCAGTAGCTATTATATCAAATTTATCATCCATGAGGGCTTGCCACAAGGCTGCTTTGTCTTGTTTAGATTTTATGGCGGGATTGCACTTTATTAAATTTCCAAGCGTAGCGTACATATCTGAATCAAAAAACAAATGATGTACACACACCTCAGCAGTGATACGCTTTTGTGCCAAAGGAATATCATTTCTAAAAAGTGCCACTTCATCGCTTGTTGAAATATGTAATATGTGAAGTCTTGTATTGAATTTTTGCGCCATTTCAATCGCTTTGGCAGAAGAAATATAACATCCTTCGGTATTCCTTATGAGTGGGTGCATCTCCGGCGTGATATTTTGGCCATATTTCGACTTAAAAACTTCTAAATTATGTCTTATTGTGGCCTCATCTTCGCAGTGTGTGGCGATAAGCATTGGCGCATTGGCAAAAACTCTTTCTAGAATCTTTTGATTATCCACCAACATATTACCTGTGCTCGAACCCATGAATATTTTAAATCCACACACATCTTTTGTTGATGTTTTCATGACCTCATCATAGTTATCATTGGATACCCCCATAAAAAATGAGTAATTCGCATATGAGGTAGCGGCCGCAATATCATACTTTTCCTGCAACAACTCTTGTGTCAAAGCTCCAGGAACTGTATTGGGCATCTCCATGAAAGTAGTTACTCCTCCTGCTATCGCCGCTTTTGACTCCGTTGCTATATTCGCTTTGTGTGTCAATCCAGGTTCGCGAAAATGAACTTGGTCATCCACTATACCAGGAATGAGCCACATACCTTCTGCGTGTATTTCAAGGGCATTTACAGGGGTAGTTATTTCAGGGGCTATCTGATGAATCCTATCATTCTTTATCCATACATCGCCAAAATGGCTCACTCCCCTATTAATGATACGAGTATTTTTAATTACAATATCATTCATACTAAAAGTTATTTATTACGTTTATTTAGTTTTTTATTGAATTCTGCACTTTTAATCTCAGAATCTGCTTTCAACATATCCAACATTTGGTTAGCGCTAATTTTTGTGGTATTATAGGATATCACCCATAGGTTAAGATCATCCGATATTTTATTGACTAATCTAACATCATATTCAGTGTACTTTCTCAGCCATTGGGCCAAAAAGACACCCGATTGGGTTTCAATAATTATTTCGCTTTCTATCTTATAGTCTGGCTCTATTTCTTGGTATTCATTCACATTTTCGGAACGCTTAAGAGCTTCAAAATCTTCAATTTTCACCATATCATCAGATTTGGCTATTTGTTCGAGAAGAATTTGCAACTCTAACAGACTACGTGGTCTATCTATACTCCCTACGACGGTCTTTTTGCGGTCTTTTTCTTTATTGTATATCAATGATATTACGGGCAAATCAGCAGATGGTATAGAATACTTTTCCTTGTACCCAAAAAAATCACTTTGATCAAACTTTGATTTAAGACTTTCTATCTCTTCTTTTGTCATTTTTTTGGCATATATTCCATACTTTTCTACATTGACAAAACCTTCATACACGGCATATCCATTGGGGTAGATAAATAGATTATAGACAGAATAAGGGCCAGAGTCTGCTTCTTTTTTAAGACCCAAAACTGCTTTCTCTTTATTAAATTTCTTGGCTTTTTTTAAGCTTGAACAACTTGTGACTAGCGTCACCATAATAATAAGACCTAATAGACGCAATACCATTTTATATATTTTGGTGCAAAGTTAATTAAAAATAGATAAATTTAAATGGATTTATACAATAGTAGTTACATATATTCAAAAAAAAAAGGATTTAAGTCCTTCGCTTAAATCCTTTTGAGGTCTTTATCAATGAATTACTTCACCGATGAATTCCGTTTATTTTCCTCAATTTTTAATATTTCATTAAATATTCTATCGAGTTCCTCAGCAGGGATATCCTTTATGAGGATTTCTTTTTTTTCATCTAAAATGAAAATTTTAGGTGTAGTTTTAGTTTTGACTTTTGCATGAAATCTTTGATATTCATCAGCAGTATTGATAAAATCATGCATTTTTTTATCCTCAATGGCTTCCCAACAAGTACCTACTTTTTCGCCACCTTTTGTACAAATTGATAATAGCTCCACACCTTTGTCTTTGTTCTTTTTATAGAATTCAATGACATCGGGAGTGATTTTTTTACAATGTCCACAATCTGGCGCCCAAAAGAATACCACGGTATAAGGCGACTTGATGTCATACAATCTTACAGGCGAATTATCTTTTTTATAGGTCACTATATCAGGCATTATCTTCCCTATCAAAATATTGCGCATATCATCAGCGTTATCCGTCATCTTTTTTAAGTTTTCTTCACTTACCCACGGTGCTTTGCCCTTTTTATAATAGCTGTCTATAAGATGAACATAAAGCGCATCATAGCCTACTATTTTCATTTGAGCGTACTTGTTTAAGAATTCAGCTAAATAATACCTGTACGCATCTGTGTTGCCTTCCAATTTTTTGAGGACTACATCCAAAGATAACATTAAAGAGTCAGGTATCTGTGAAGACACTTTGTTGATGTAATAATCAATTTTTTGGTGAATGAAAGGTGTTCTAATCAATGCTGGATGTTGAAAATCTATATTATCAAAATAATGATTTTTATAGTAATAATATCTTTTGACCCTAGTTTCATTTTCTTCGCCTTCATATTCAGGAACATCAATTTCTTTATTGGCTTTCAAAAGCATGGCTGTAAGCATTTGAGGATTTTGATTAATGATTCTGTCCTGCTCATTTTTGACATCTTTATCTAAGTCATTGAGTTTGTTTTGTATGACATCCTCACCTGTCCCCGCAGCTTTGGCTCTCTCTAATTGTGCCCTTAATGTATCCGCCAATATTTTTTTATCTCCCAAAAAGCCCATATAATCATAAAGTAAGGAATTGTCTTTACTCCCTTTGATTTTGGCTCTTGACATGTCATTTTTATCCAAAATCATGGTAAATTCAGAATCGAGTCCATTGACTAAAAACTGATTAAAAGTATTATCAGGCTTCGTAAGTGCCAAATATACTCCTACTTTGGGCAATGTATCCACAGACCAAGTGAATTTTCCTTTGCTTTTGGCATACAATGTATCCGCCACTAACTGTTTTTCACCAAAAAAATGACCTACGATAAGTGTGTCGTTTTCATAGTTTTTTATTTCAAAATGAGTTTTAAATTTTTGTGCAAAACCCACAGAAACCAAAATAATTGATAATAAAAGTGTATTAAAAAATTTCATATTTACTAAATTCATGTCTATTTTAAAAAGGTAAAAACTAAAAAAAATCTTTATTGGCTACAAAAAAACGGAGATAATCAAAAAAGTTTTATATATTTTCACTTCTTTAATATATTCTTAACATCCTGAAGATGGTTTTGACTATTAATTAAGGTCATTTTTAATGAGATTATTGAACACATTTTCAAGTTTATCTGGATTAAAATCTTTCATTAAGACTTTCTTATTCTTATCTAAAATGATGGCCTTAGGGAATTTATTGAATTTATGAATTTCGTTGTATCGTTGAAATTCGTCACCCGTATTCAGTAACTGATTATACTCCATTTCTTTTAGGTAGTCCCAACATTTTGGATATCTTTCGCCTCCTTTAGAACATATAGTGACGACTTGAACATATCCAGGTTTATTATATTTTTCATGAAATTCTTTAACTTTAGGAAATACCTTTTTGCAATGAGCACATGTAGGATCCCAAAAAAATAAAACTGTATATTCTGCTTCTATTTCATGCAATCGGATAGGACTACCATCTTCCAAATAGGTTGTGAAATCCACCATAATATTGCCTAAAAGAGAGGGTCGCAATTTACCTGCGAATGAATTGATTTTAGCAAGAGCTGCCTGTCCTATCCAAGGCGCTTCCCCTTTATTAAAATAAGTATCTACTAAGTGGACATATAAAGCGTCCTGACCTGCAATGGTAAGTTGAGCATAATTATTCAGCAACTCAGCTAAAAAATATTTATGGGCTTCAGGGTTTACTTTCAACTTATTCATCACTACGTCTATTGACACTTTCATAGAATCAGGATGTAAATAAGAAATTTTGTGTATATAGTCATTCACTTTTGGATAAACAAAAGAAGACCTCAATAATGCTGGATGGGCAAAATCAATATTATCAAAATAATGGTCTCTGAAATAATAATATCTTTTATCCTGTCTTTCTTTTTCGTCCAATTCCGAAAAATCAGGTACCTCGGGCTCTAAAGATCCTTTCAGCAAAAACGATATTAAAGCACCCATATTTTCATTAGATATTTTCAGCTTATATTGATCCACTTTCAATCTCGCAGACTCTTTTTCCAATTCTAATGCCTGATAATCTTGTCCATTTTCCTTTGCCAAATTAATGCGTTTTTGTAGTGAGTCCTGAAGGGTTTGGTGTGTTCCTAAAAACTTAAGATATTCATGGAAAATTTGATTTTCAATGCTATTTTTAATGACAACATTTTCACTTCTATTCATATCTAGCTCTAAAGAAAAACGAGTATCAACCCCATTTAACAAAAATTGAATAAAAGTCTTTTCAGCCTTTAACCACAAAAAATAAATACCGGGAGGATGCCCCTTTTGTGTATCCCATAAAAACAAATTATCATCTTTTTTGATGAGCGTATCTACTGTTAGCTGTTTGGTCCCATATAATGTACCTATATAGGCCGTATCATTAGAATAATTTTTGACTTTAAAGTCTATAATATAATTTTGTGCTATGAAAGGGAGATAAGAAATAAAACTTAAAATAAAAACTATAAAAACTCTCATCATCAACATATTTTTGAAAATAACATCAATTTAAAGAGAATTGTTACAAGATTTTATTGAAAAATAAAAAATGGATATACCTATAAGCCGGATTCTGTAACATCAAAAGAGATGCTCTCTATCATTTATCTAAGCTGCCTACCCCTCCGCACAAGTCTTTACAGACTAGAAGACCGAGCCAGTCCTCTTCCCATACAGGAACTACGAATATACATGGCATTTCAACCCATAAGGTTTATCCCAATGTGATATTACTACCCCACTGCGTGAGCCCTTACCTCACGTTTTCACCCTTACCTAAAATGTTTCCATGATAGGCGGTAATTTTCTGTGACACTTGCTGTATCGACTCTTCAGCCGACCCCATCCGTTAGATGGTGTGGTGCTCTACGTTGTCCGGACTTTCCTCCCCCATAACAAAGTTAAAGGAGCGATAGAGCGGTATATCCAAATGCAAAGGTAATACATATTCACCACTATTGGGTTATTCAAAACAAAAAAGCCGAAATAATAATTATTCCGGCCTAAAATTAAACAACTTATTAGTAAGAAACATCTTTAGGGCTAAACCTATTTATTAAGTTTTACAGGGATTGTATATACTTTATCAAATTCCAAAGTGTCAATGATCACTTTTTTGTAATTGAGAATTGTCTTTAATATACCATCTAATTCTTGTGCACTTGTACCCAAAATCACTAATTCACTCTTAGAATTAATGATGAAATCCATTTTGAACTCCTGTCCATTTTGTATTGAAAAATCGTCTGCATACTTCACTAAAAGTGATTCAATTTGTTTTTCGATAGATTGAGGATTTGAATTAAGGTTATTGGCATAGGTTGTAGAAGTTACTGTACCCATAAGCAATAAAAAAAAGAAAACATTTTTGAAAAAATTCATAATAATACATTTTTAAATTGTGAAAAAAAATCATTCTATACTAATGACTTAAATTAAAGTAAAAGGGTTGTATAGTCTATGGTTAAGTAGTCCTATTCTTCGACCAAAGCACAATAAAAAGCTATAAAATGCTATAAAAGCTTGTCTAAAAGAACATGTAAAATTAGAAAATAAAACTTCTACAACCGCAAAGTCTGGATTTCATTTTACAAAACTAAAAAACCACATATAATAATGTATATCAATAATTTACAATTATAAATAAAATAAATATAATAATTAAATTCAAAATAATTACCTGCATAGTCAATGAAACGTTAATTTTGCACTCCAAAACATCCCAAAGCAACAATCAAAACCTTAAAACATGAGTTGGTTTAAAAGATTAAAAGAAGGCATACAAACAGCCACCAAGAACAAAAAAGAAACCCCTGATGGCCTGTGGCATAAGTGCAAAAGGTGTGGAGAGATGACCACAGTTAAAGATTTAAAAGAAAATTTGTACATATGTCCAAAGTGTGACTACCATACTCGCATAGCTTCACATGACTATTTTGATATATTATTTGATGGCAAATACACAAGAATGTTTGACGAACTCATATCAGTAGATATGTTGGAGTTTAGTGATCAAAAAAGTTATGAAGACCGCTTGGCAGAAGCATATTCAAAAACAGGTTTAAAAGATGCGATGTCAGTGGCTGTGGGTAAAGTTAATAAATATCCTCTCACCGTAGCTTGTATGGACTTTGGTTTCATAGGTGGATCAATGGGCTCTGTAGTAGGAGAAAAAATATCACGGGCCATTGATTATTGTATAGCCAATAAAACTCCTTTGATGATCATATCTAAATCAGGAGGGGCAAGAATGATGGAATCGGCTTTTTCATTGATGCAAATGGCTAAAACTTCTGCCAAACTTTCAGTACTTTCAAAAAAAGGTATTCCTTACTTTTCATTTATGACTGACCCTACCACAGGTGGCGTAACAGCATCATATGCCATGTTGGGAGATATCAACTTTGCTGAACCTGAGGCTTTGATAGGCTTTGCTGGTCCACGTGTCATTAAAGAAACCATCAAAAGAGATTTACCAGAGGGTTTTCAAACATCTGAATATCTTCTAGAGCATGGTTTTTTAGATTTTATTGTCCACAGAAAGGATTTAAAGGAAAAAATAGGTGATTTGTTGAGTTTGTTTGATTCAAAAAAACTACCAACAGATGAGCTCTCTCACCCAAACTCCACTGATTCAAAAGAAGAGATAACTCACTAAAGAAGCGTTTACTTTAGTTTTTTAGGAAGAGATAATAATTATGCTCCATTTGGCCCTTTGATACCTTAATAATTTATTTAAGATTTCGTTGTTTGAGTGCTTCTTTTATTTCCTCATGCCTTTTGTTTTTGGGATCATTTACAAATTTGTAAATCATATACAATGGTAGTAGAGTAAACCACCCCCAACTACTTGTAAAAATACTAAAAAATATTATTCCTCCCAAAAAACCTATAATGAAGGCATTAGTGATAGAAAACGATTTCAATTCTTTGGCTTCATCCATCAATTCTTGATCAGACAATTCAAAAACATTTTTTGTTGTCATTTTTTTGAATTTTAAAATTAAATTTAAAGAAATATATTAAATTCAATATTTTTTCTCTTAAAAATGCCTATTTAAACTAAATAGCCCTACATGCCAAATCACTCACCTACTCAACGATAACCACAAGATAATCCTTCGTAAATGGGTTAAATATATGTAACAAATAGTCGGACAACGATGTTTCACTACTTTCCATTTCAAACTGTAAAAAGTGCTCTATCCTTTCTTGTAATCCGCCATTAGGATTGATTTTAGAATGGATATTTGTAATTTTGTTGAGTGCAACACTTTCCTTCGACTTTACGGCTTTAACGAGTTTATGCTCAATATTCTCAATTGATTTACTTATATTGTTGCCTTCTTTTCCAATATATCCTTCTAAAGTTATATCGATATCTTGTGCCATTTTCTGAATTTCTTCAATCATGTCATGAACTTTAAGGCGATAGGTGTCAAGATGGATAGCAGAAGAAGTATGTAAGTCTAAATATTTTTGAATACACTGTGTTTCATTCCCTAAAAAATCATGTATGGTGAGTCCCAGCTTTTCAATATTATCCTTTATCTTACTGTTGATAACAAGTGCTGAATTTCTTCTAATAATCATAGGAAAGAACACATTAAAATGAGCAAACTGAGTCTTTCGTTCTATCCAATAAGACACTTCACCGCCACCACCGATAAAGGCAATATTGGGTAAAATGACCTCTTGATAAAGCGGGCGCAATACAACATTAGGACTGAACCTGTCAGGAAAATTATCCAATTCCTCCATCATCTCTTCCTGAGAAAATATCAAAGATGTATTATTAACTTTATAAAGGTTGTCTTCAAAAATTATCCGTTCTCTCAACTGTTCTCCCAAATAAAACAAATTGATTTCGCGTGCAAAGGCTTGAGGTTTGAACCCCAAAGATGAGAGTTGGCTTTGTGTATCTTCAACACATTTTTTACTAGGTTGAGATAAGATTTCTTTTTTCATGAAGGGTAGAAAAGCTTTTTTCAATTCGAGATTATCCATATTCATTACCAAAAGACCTGAGTCATAAAAATAAGCATTGACCCATCTGAAAACAAAATCATTATAATCAAGACTTACGGTCAAGGCTTCTCGATACATTTGAACAAATTTTTGCCCAACGGGATTGTCTCTCACTATAGTTTCTATTTCATCCAAAACCTCAGATAGCCCATCAGTACTAAAACGGCCCACTGGACCAGCCTGAGAGGAAGACCATTGGACTTTTTTTCCAAAAAGATTTAAGTGATTGACTTCATCAAAATCATGATCTTCACCACCATTGATAAATACGGGCACAAAATGATAATCCGTATATGTTTTGTTCAATAACTCAGTGAGGTGAATGGTAGAAAATATTTTGTAAAAATAATAAGAAGGGCCTCCTAGCAAGCAAGGTTGATGTGCAGTACAAACAGTAAAAGTAGTTTTTTCTTTAAGTTGGGTTATATTGTTTTTTTGGGTGTCACTTGCAGATATTTTAGAGTATTCTTTTTCTAAAAACTGGTGTAAAAGAATGCGATCTACATCAAAAGACATACGTTGGTCGATAGCTTTTTCTATTTCTTTCAATTCTGGTATAAAAGCTAAATATTCATTTAAATCCTGAATATTGGTGTGATAAAATTTATCTTTAAAACTAAACTGAGGTATATCAGAAAATGGTACTTTAAAATGATGCATGTATTATTTAATTGGCAATAGGTAATTTAAAATAAAAACTAACACAATAACTAAATAATGTAAAATATGTTTGACAAAGGTAAAAATATACCTTTTGTGAAAAAAGGAACACCCATAAAAATAAATTCAATAAAAAAGAGGTTGCACAATACATTGAACAACCTCTTTATTTAATTAAATTTTTGAATTATTTCAGACTAATCTACTATGATTATTGGTTTAGAAATCATAAAGTTTACACCAGTCACAGTGATGGTGTAAGCACCAGAAGGAATGGAAGTAACATCCCAAGAATCTTTAATATCTCCTTGGTATTGTTTAGTCATTATGTCCACACCTGAAACTGATTTTAATGTCATGTTAACTTGTCCTTTGTTCACAAACTGAATATCTAAATTGATAGATTCTTTGGCTGGATTTGGATAAATAGCTATTTGACTGACAAATTTATAGTCATCCGAAGTTGAACCTTTGACCTCAATTTCTTGGCATTTAGTTTGAGAACCACATTCGTTGGTCACTGTCAAACACACATTATAAGTACCATTTTCCAATTGAACAGTAGGATTGGCCTCTGTACTTGTGATACCATTTCCAAAATCCCACAATAAAGTACTTCCTTCATCAGTGGTACTAGCCTGACCAGTGAATGTGTTGTCCGTTACTGTAGAAGTGAAATCAGAATTAGGAGTATTGATATCTTCTGCCACAGAAGCTGAAACAGTCGTCACACAACCATTGTCTTGATTGGTAACTTGTACATTGTAAGTACCTGCTTCATTGACTAAAGGAGTAGCTGAATCTGCACCACTTACTATATTTCCATCATTTGTTGTCCAAACATAAGAATAAGTCCCATCACCTGAGACATTGGCATTTAATTGAACTTCTGATTGTAAACATGTAATAGAAGCTGCTGCAGTTTCTACAACTGGAGTCTCAGTGTCTTCATCTACCACTACCGTTGCCATGGAGATACAACCGTTATCAGGGTTTGAAGCAGTCAAGGTATATGTACCTGCTTGATCTACAACTGGATTAGGTGTGTCAGCACCGCTTACTATATTTCCATCTGTAGTTGTCCATGAATAATTGATATTTCCACCTGAAACTGTGCTGCTGATAGTAACTTCATCAAGATTACAATTAATATCAGATGGCGAAGCAATATTGATAACAGGCAAATCAGCTGAAGCTGTAACTACTGAAGTAGAAGTGGATGTACATCCATTAGTTCCTGTAGCAGTAGCCACATAGTTGCCCGCTTCAGATACTGTTACACAAGTTTCATTAGAAGTTTGTCCGTTGATATTCCATGATACTGTATGACCTGCTTCAATGGTAGCACAAATTTGTGTTTGAGTATTTGTACAATCAATATTACCATCAGTTGAAGTTATTGAAGGCAGCGCAACGTTGGCTTGCATTACCACAGTATCTGTTGAAGTACAGCCATTGGGTGTGAATGTTGTAGCCAAAACATATGATCCAGCAGCACTAACTACAGCATCAATTGAGTTAGCACCAGAAACTATTGTGCCATTGTTTGTTGACCACTGATAAGTGTAATCTGCACCTGTAGATGAACCAGCTCCTGAGACTGTGCCTTGAGTCACCACACATGTGAGAACATCAGAGGTTGATGCCAAGGTAGTAGGTCTAGGTTCTTCAGCCAAAGTTATATCAGTACTTAATGTACAGTTATTTCCATCCATCACAGTACATGTATATGGACCTGGATTAACTCCTGTAAATACATTTGAAGACTGTTGAGCTCCACCAATATCATACATAAGTGAACCGGTACCGCCTACTGCATTAATCGTAATAGTCCCCGTGCTTTGCGTACAAGGCACTATAGGGGCCAATATTGTTGACTCCAATGGAAGAGGCTCACCTAAAACAGCGAATGTTTCATGTTCACATCCCATGATGTCTGTAATAGTAACGTGATGCTCGCCTGCTCCAATATTTGATTTTGTTGGAGAAGTCTGTCCATCATCCCATAAATACGTAAACCCACCATTACCTAAAGCTGCGTTCATAGTAACATATCCGTCAGTGAATCCAAAACATGAAGGCTCTTCATCATCAACGACTATAGAAACAATAGCTCCAGTAATACCTGCCACTTGAAACGGGCCTACTTCAATACTATATTGGTTTTGGTC
>CAZBCV010000083.1:0-12222 GCA_964490495.1 uncultured Aureispira sp.
ATTTGCCATATTTTTAGATGTCAGGGCTACGCCCCTTTGGATTCGTTCTTTAATTATAATTTCTACGAAGAATTGTGGGCGCTGCCCCCTTTCTCTTTTCTATTGGTATTATTAATTTGGAAACAAAGATAATAAATTCATTTCCTTCCTATTATAAAAATTTTAAGAAAAATATAATTTTTAAATTTTTTGTTATCTATTTTTCCATTTTTTTAGGATATTTGTTTTCATGCTATCTTTTTATGATATGTTTTAGATATCAGGGCTACGCCCATTTGGTTTCGTTTAATAATTATTATTTCTACCAAGAATTGTGGGATCTGCCTCCTTTTTCTTGCATATCTTCCATCCTCATCTCACCATAATCATCAAATCATTTCTTCAGGTTTGACCCACTCATCAAATTCTTCTGCTGAAAGATAATTGAGTTGAATCGCAGCGGCTTTGAGTGTGGTCCCTTCTTTATGGGCTTTTTTGGCTATTTCAGCGGCTTTGTCATATCCGATTTTCGTATTCAGAGCAGTCACCAACATCAAAGAATTGTCTAAATTAGCTTTTATTTGTGGCAAGTTGGCTTCAATTCCTACAGCGCAATGTTCTTCAAAGTTGGCGCAAGCGTCCCCGATAAGGTTGGCTGACATAAGAAAATTAAATATCATCACAGGCTTGAATACATTCAATTCAAAATGTCCGCTCATACCTCCTATATTTATGGCAACATCATTGCCCAAAACTTGTGCCATAGCCATGGTGATAGCTTCTGATTGTGTGGGGTTGACTTTTCCAGGCATAATGGAAGAACCTGGTTCATTCTCAGGAATGGTAATTTCACCTATACCGCAGCGAGGACCTGAAGCCAACATTCTTATGTCATTTCCTATTTTCATCAGTGAAACAGCAACGGTTTTAAGCGCGCCGTGCGCCTCTACTATAGCATCATGGGCGGCCAAACCTTCAAACTTATTTTTGCCAGTGATAAAAGGTAGTCCTGTAATGTCTGCTATTTTTTGAGCTACCAATACGTCATAACCCTTAGGTGCATTGAGGCCTGTGCCCACTGCTGTTCCTCCCAATGCCAATTCAGAAAGGTGTGCAAATGTATTTTTGATGGCTGCAATTCCATGTTCCAATTGAGACACATAGCCACTTAGCTCTTGGCCCAGTGTCAGCGGTGTAGCATCCATAAAGTGAGTTCTTCCTATTTTTACTACATTCATGAATTTCTGAGATTTTTGATGTAGTGTTTCCTTTAGTTTTTCCATTCCTGGAAGGGTCACTTCTACCAATACCTTATAGGCTGCAATATGCATTGCTGTAGGAAAAGTATCATTGGAAGATTGTGATTTATTGACATCATCATTGGGGTGTAGCACTTTTTGGGCATCAGTCAAGCTTCCTCCATTCAGCACGTGACCTCTGTTGGCTATGACTTCATTAACATTCATGTTGGATTGTGTGCCCGAACCTGTTTGCCATACTACTAGTGGAAATTGATCATCCCATTGACCCTCTAGTATTTCGCGGCATACTTTTTCGATGAGGTCTTTTTTTTCTGTATTCAAAACACCCAATTCACAGTTGGCTTGTGCGGCAGCCATTTTCAAAATTGCAAAACCTTTAATGATTTCTATAGGCATTTTGTGCCCTCCTATTTTGAAATTCTCCGTAGATCTTTGGGTTTGTGCTGCCCAATATTTTTCGGCAGGTACATTGATATACCCCATACTATCTTTTTCTTGTCTATAATTACTCATGGAATTGATATTTTTAAAAATAAAAGGCGAAGTTACGACTTAAAATTAAAATCAATGTGGTTTATTTAGGGAATTTATTTTTGTTTTTTTCTATCCCATCTTATTGGCGTCAGTCATGCAAACCATATCTTTTTATTGTGAATGAAGGACGTTGTAAATAGGAAATATCTCCTCAATATTAAAATTTTAGCGTGAAGGATAGAAGCGAACACGAAGTAAAGCGGATAGCCTGACCTGTAACGCAGTGGAAGGGCACGCCCAAAATAAAAATTATTTTACCGTAAAAGCAATCATTAAATCAAAATCAGAATTAAAACGTTATAGATATCAAATGCTTTCATTTTGTGAAAATTATCCAATATTTAATCTATTTTTTTGTTTGTGTAAGTCCCATTGCAACACAAGCCCAAAAAGACACATTACATCGGTCAATAAATTCTGAGCTGCTTATTATCAACATAGTCGGTGGATATACTGAATGGCAATATACGTTGAACGAATATTATGTAAGATGTTTTAAGGGACAGTTTTTTACGCCCGTTGTAAAAAGCATAGTTTGGGTGGGTGCACAATATGTTTATATGGATTCAAAAGATTTTTTTCAAGAAAAACAATCACATTATCTCTTGGGACCTGTGGTAAGGTATCGCTATAATTTAAATAACAATAATAAGTATTTTATGAATGTAGATGCAAGTATGAATTATGGTACTACCTACTTAGATCTTGACGAAAATCTTAGTGTAAAAGAAGGTATTATCATAGGTTTGGGTAGCAGTTTTGACTGGAGACTGAATTCATTTTTATCTATTACAATGGGACTCAAACTTACAATACAAACATTAAAAGGAGGACAAGGAGTTTTTGGTTTTCCATATTTAGGCATTTCATTTCAGTAAAAAAACAACGCTTAACATTGAGATTATAAATAAATCACACTCAAATTTTCTATTATTTGTTATTCAATACTAATTTAATTAGACATATCTGCCTCAATTTGAAACAATATTTTTAATTTTGCGCCGCATGCAGAAAAGTCTTAAAAAAATAGTGTCAACACTTTGGGTAAGTATAGCGTTTACTGCCTTCGTTTCGCTATGGGCACAGTCTTCGTCCAATCCTTTTGAGATCAAACCTCGTCTTAAGCAACTCAAGGAAACAGAAATTAATAAAGTCGGTGAGAATGCTCAAACAAATGAAGCGGAGATAGATATTATTGGTGTTGATAGTTTGGCAGATGAAAAAAAGATAGCCACGAATCTAGACACTACTTTGATATCGAATGATGAGACAAAAAATATTGTTAATCCATTTGATGTGGACCATGTACCCTTGCGAAAAAATATTGATCAGAAAAGGCGTCCAAATCAAGCCAATTATTCTAAAACTGATAGAAATAATCACAATTTTATATTTTGGTACTTACTCTTAGGAACAATTATTTTAGCTATTGTCATCAATACCAACTTTAAGACATTGAGCTTAGCATGGAAATCAATAGGCAATGAAAATATTCTAAAATTATTCTTAAGGGAGCAAGTAGATGGGCTTTCAAGTTCGATTATATTATTATATTGTAATTTCTTTATCAGTTTTTCGGTGTTTATTTATCTTATCTTGACTTTTAAATTTAAAGAGATCGTCCACGTTCCATACTTATATATATTGCTTTTTATAATAGGATTTTACTTGTTGAAGCATTTAAGTTTATTTATTATAGGATGGTTATATAAAATAGAAAAAGATACTACAATTTATAGCTTTACAATAATGGTGAGCAATCTATTTATTGGTGTTTTGTTTTTGCCATGCAACTTTATTTTGGCGTTCAGTCCTGAGCCTTTTAGAAACATAGTCCTAATATTAATGTTAGTTTTATTAGGAATTATAATAGTAATTAGGTCATTTAGAGCCTTATTGATTGTTTCTGACAAAATAATTATTCATTTTTTTCAAATTTTTATTTACCTTTGCGCCTTCGAAATCGCACCAATAGTATTATTGGCTAAATTTTTGATGAAAAACCAGGTATAATAGAGGGTAATTAGCGGGATATTTTGTTAAACAAAGTACTTAAATAATTATCAAATTTGCGTTATTTTAAAGAAAACTTTAAATAGTAAATGGGAAGCAATAGCAACGTTAAAGATAATTCTCACTCAAAGGTCATTGAAGAATACCAAAGTGTAAAATCTATTCTTATTTCTCAGCCTCAACCTGAAGACAATAAATCTCCTTATGGCCTTCTAGAGACAAAATACAATATTGAAATAACATACAGACCCTTCATTACTGTAGAGCCGGTCAGCGAAAAAGAATTTCGCAAAAACCGAATACTTTTAAGCGACTACCCATGTGTCATTTTCAATAGCAAGGGTTCTGTGGACAATTTTTTTAGGTTAGCAGAAGAAACAAGGAGTAGATTATCTTCCGATACAAAGTATTTTTGTATGACAGAGACTGTGGCCAACTATCTACAAAAATTCATACTGTACCGCAAAAGAAAAGTATTTATTGGTAATCGTAGAGCTGAGGATTTGGCACATTATTTCAATAAATATTCTAAACTCAAATTTTTATTACCTTCTTCAAACTTAGGTTCCGCAGAAGTAGTCACATATCTTAACAGCCTCAATATTGATTATAGCCAAGTGGTCATGTATAAGACTGTTTCCTCAGATTTGTCAGACCTAAGTGATGTCTATTATGACATATTGGCCTTTTTCAGCCCGCAAGGCATCGAATCATTATTTGAAAATTTTCCAAATTTCGAACAAAACAAAACAAGGATTGCCGTATTTGGCAACACCACTCTCAAGGCAGCCGAAGAAGCAGGTTTGTATGTAAATATCAAAGCGCCTACGCAAGAATTTCCTTCTATGATGATGGCTATAGAAAATTATGTGCAACAAACAATAAAAAAATAAGTTAATTGCGGAATTTGTTCTGTAAACATAACTTTTTTCTTGATGAATTTTTATGATAATCTTCTAATTTCGTTCAATAGGCCCTTACCAGGTGAAGTAGCCCAAAACTTAATGGCACCCCAAAATAGTAAGGACTATCGCATCCCTTTACCCAATCATAAAATTGCATGTGTTGTTATTCTTTTGCATTTTTATGAAAATCAACACTTCATTACATTCATTCAGAGAGCACAAAGCCACCCTGAAGATAAACATGCTGGCCAAATAAGCTTCCCAGGAGGAAAACTTGACCCATCTGACATTTCATTTCAAGACTGTGCTTTAAGGGAACTGGAGGAAGAATTGGGAATTGATTCATCCAATGTTAAGATATTGGGGCAATTAACACCCTTGTACGTTTACGTTTCAAATTTTTTAGTTTATCCATTTGTAGGTTTTGTCGAAAAAAAACCTATTTACACCCCGCAGGTCAGTGAGGTTGCAGATGTCTTAGAAATACCCCTAAATTACTTCTCAAAACCACATATTTCAAAAATAAAAACGATAGAAGTACACAACCGAACATTGGAAAACACGCCATACTATGACCTCAATGGTCACATATTATGGGGGGCATCTGCTATGATTTTGAGCGAGTTTTTAGAAATAGTGAGAAAAGATGTATTTCAAAATGAGTTATGAATTCTTTATAGTTTTGATTCTTTTTATTAATTCTTAAAATTTGTCGAAAAATTATGTGTTTTTCTGTCCCTGAGCTCAATAATTACATGGGTTAATCTATTGTTAAAAACCAATAATAAAACAAAAATTTCTTATCTTGTGCCGTTATAAAAAAATATACAGACAATATGGTCTGTAAGGTAGATAATGACTCAAAAAGACATAGAAAATAATAATACCCTACCCCATCCAACTAGTTGGTCTAAGTGGCCAAAACGTATTTTTATACTCTTGTTCATTTTAGTGATTGTCACAGTTCTGGCTCTACGCACATCCTATGTGCAGTCTTATATTTTGAATTACCTTACTCAACGCATCTCAGAAAAAACAAATACAAATATTTCCGCAACTGAAATACAATTCAGTATTTTCGAAGGTGTGATTTTGAAAGATTTATGTATAATTGACACAAAAACTCGAGATACGATTATTTATGGTGGAAATTTACATTTATCCTTGCGTAAAAACATGCTATCAATATTCAACAATTCTGTGGACCTTAGCTATATTGGTTTAAAAGATATAGAGCTCAACATCATCACGGAAATCGGTGAATTTCAATCAAGTCTAGATAGATTTTTATCAGGTCTTTCCAATAGTGAAAATACAGGCGATAAATCTTTATGGGACATAAATCTTAAAAGTCTTGATTTATCAAATATTGACATTTTTATCCATGACAAAAACAAAGGAAAATGGCAGAAAGTATTTATTGAAGGAGGCAGTGTTGAAATCAACAACTTAGATATTCTTTGCAATGAATATGATATAGAATCCATTATACTTTCTTCCCCTATTTATCAACAACACATTTATGATGAAAATTGTAAAATTACTGACGACATAAACTTACCCGCTCCCAATAGTTCAAAAAGCAAACAACCCTTTACTGGATTTTTGAAAGAATTAATAATTAAAGACGGAGGTTTCGGCATGTCCAATAGCCAATTGGCTAAAATAAAAAGTGAAAAAAAATATTTAGACTATAATAATTTTTCGTTTGATGACATTCAAATGTATTTTAAAAACATTGAAATTTTTGATGATTTTTTTCTCAATGCTCAGTTAGAGACGCTTCAAACAAGAGACAATACAGGATTTGAAATAAAAAACATTTCGGCTGATACTATTTCCATCAATAGGGAAATGATAGAGTTGAAGTCATTTGTAGTGTCGGCAGGAAAAACTCAGGTAAGGGATCATCTTATGTTGAGTTTTGAAAACTGGAACTCTTTCAAAAATTTTGGTCATGAAGTATATTTCAACGCCGACCTTAGAAGCACAGAGGTTTATTTAGGTGATATAGCTCATTTTGCACAAGGACTTTATAAATTAAAATTTGTCAACGACAACGTTAACGAAAAAATAATTGTCAATGGAAAATATAGTGGTTATATCAATAATTTAGGAGGACGAGATGTGGAGATAAGCATGGGCAATAAATTAAATTTAAAAGGAATATTCAATTCTAGAGATCTTTTAGATTCGGACAAAACTTTACTTAATGTCAGATTGGATAATTTGACTACGAGCATGAACCGCATCAAACAAGTCTTCCCTAAATTTAATATACCGCTCAATTTTTATAAGTTGGGCCAAATAAATTTTAAAGGCAGGTTTGATGGCTTCCTTGAAGATTTTGTAGCTTATGGAACTTTAAAAACAGACTTGGGAATGGCAGAAATGGATATGTCACTCAATATCACTCAAGGAACTGAAAAATCAAGATATTCTGGTAATTTAAATCTAAAAGGCTTTAACCTTGGCCAATGGAGCGATAATAAAGACTTTGGGCTTGTTAGTTTTTCAGCCAAAGTTTCTGAAGGAATTGGATTTACTCTCAATTCGGTTAAAGCTATTTTAGACGCCAACATCAGTTCATTTGATTTCAAAAAATACAATTATAGAAATATTGAACTCAATGGCAAAATAAACAAAAACACATTTGATGGATTTCTGGTATCAAAAGATGTCAACTTTGACCTGGAATTTGAAGGAAATTTAGAGTATTATGCAGATCAGTCTTTCTTGAATTTTGAAGCCGATATAAAAAATATAGACTTAAAAGCTGTTCATTGGGCAAAGGATAGTACAGTCTTCAGTGGTCTCATAAAAACCAACGTATCCGGGAGTAATTTGAATGATTTTATAGGAGACATCGAATTAGGTGATTTAACATTGTTTTATAAAGACACTTCCTATACCATGCAAGACCTATTAGTATCTTCAAAGATAAATACAGACAAGAACAAAGTATTGACACTAAAAAGCGATATTGGAAGTGGCAGTATCATTGGGCAATATGATTTTAATAATTTGGTACCATCCCTCCAAAGAGTGTTATACACCAATCATCAAGAACTATACAAACTCATAAAAGATGATGTTATAGTTGATAAAGGAAGTAATCAAAAGTTTGATTTTAATTTGGATTTGGGACATAGTAAAAATTTTTTAAATTTATTGGGTTTAAAGAATGCTCACTTTACTCAAATGCAACTCAAAGGGCGCATAGATACCTACAAAAACGATTTGTCATTAGCCGCAGATTTTCCCAACTTAAAAATGAGTGATAATTATTTTAGAAGTGTAAATGTATTGGTTAATACCAACAAAGGAATAGGTGACGTTTTTATCAGCATAGATTCAACTTATGCTATGGGAAGGCCATTCAATCCTATTGATTTCCAATCAAAACTGATAAAAGATACCTTGAAATTTGACCTTTCGACTGATAAATTAGCAAAATCAATAGAAGAAATTTCAATTAAAGGCGATATGACCCCTCATGTCAAAGGTTACCGTTTGCATCTTACCGATAAAACCATAGTGTTTTTAGGCTCTAAATGGAGCATTCAGCCCAATAATAGTGTCATTTTTGGTAAAGAATATGTCAATTTTTCAAATTTTAATATTTCTGATGGCACAAGAATTATAGAGTTGGATGATATGAACAATAATAAAGGATTAAATCTAGGATTGTCCAATTTTGATTTATCCGTCATAAATAGCTTAGTAAAAATTGGACAGTTACAATTCAAAGGGCACTCAAGTGTGTCCGTCAATGTATCTAATATATTTAGTAAAAACAAAGAAGTGATTGGCTATCTCAATGCACCACAATTTTCGATCAACGACGTGCCTTATGGTTCGATATTTGTAGATGCAGAATTGAAAGGCAAGGAATTAAAACTCAACACGTCCATTGGAGATTTTATGGCCATTCGGGGCAATTATAACACAGAGACCCAATCTATAGAGTCTTTAATTCGACTCAGAAAAGCACCTCTAAAGATTATTGAGTATTTTCTCAAAACTGGAATTAAGGACACCGAGGGATATATTTATGGTGATGCCATCATCAATGGAAGCGGATCGGATATATATATGAACGGACAAGGTGAAGTAAAGAAAGGTAAAACCACAATTATATACACGGGAGTTACTTACGGATTTGATAAACAAAAGTTTGAAATTACAGATAAATATATAGATTTAACAGGTGTAGAACTCAAGGATGAAAATGGAGGTATAGGCACAGTCAATGGGAGATTAACGCACAATTTTTTTAAAAATTTTGGTGTCAATGCTACCGTATCCGGCAATAACATCATAGCATTGAATACCACAAAATTGGACAATCCAGACTATTACGGATTTTGTGTGGGCGATATTTCAGCTACCTTTACTGGGCCCTTTGAAAAACTCAACATGAACATCACTGGAAGTACTCGAATAGGTACAAAAATCAATATCCCAGTAGAAGATTCACAAGAAGCAGTGGATTATAGTTTTATCAAATTTAAGTCGAAAGATAAAAATGAAAAAAGGAATACATCCAGTTCAATCAATGGTATTAACTTACAAATGGCTTTATCTATAACGCCTGAAGCAGAAATGAACATTATATTTGATGAAGCTAGAGGTGATGTTATAAAAGGCAGTGGAAGAGGCAATCTCAATATAGAATTAAACCGTAACGGAGACTTTCAAATATTTGGTAATTATGATATCGAGACGGGAGAATATTTGTTTACTGCACCCTTATTATTGGTAGCAAAGCCGTTTGTGGTGCAGCGAGGTGGTAGAGTTCAGTGGACAGGAGACCCTGTGAATGCAACTCTAGACATCACCGCAAAATATCGTACACGTACATCATCTTTACGCCAATTTGTTTCTGAGTATCTTTTGGATGAATTCATTTCAGACCCTCAGTTTTTTGAAGCAGTAGATGTGGAAGTGGACTTAAAACTGGGGGGTTACCTCTTTAGTCCAGAAATAAATTTTGGTCTTAAGTTTCCTAACTTAATTGGTGAAGCAGCCAATATAGTGGATAATAAAATGCGTCTCCTTCAAAACAATCCTCAAGAAATCAATAGTCAAGTTTTGGGGCTTATCGTTTTCAATAGTTTTATTCCTTCGTCTGATATTGGAAATGCCTTTGGGGCATCAGGTATCCAAACTGCTGGCATCAATACATTGAGTGAGTTTTTAGCCAGCCAACTGTCACTTTATATTACCAATGTGGTCAATACCATAGTAAGTGACGACAGTTTTATATCAAGTATTAATGTGGGTCTCAATGTGCGTAACAATAATTTTGGCCTTGAGAATACCAGCTTTCTACCAGATGAAGTAGGCATAAGAAATACAATATATTTTAAAAATAATAGGCTATCGGTAGATTTAGGAGGCCAATTTGTGTATCAATATCTTGGCCAACCCATAAATCAAGTTCTGCCCGATTTTGCTCTTGAGTTTATTTTGACTGAAGATAGAAAACTGCGCGTAAGGCTTTACGGCAAGGCAGATATTGATATTTCTAACAATGGTTTGCGACAAAAATATGGGTTAGGACTTGGATACAGAACCGAATTTGGATCAATGTTAGACTTCAAAAATACATTAAAAACATCAGTAAAAGATGCAATACAATTAAATTTATAATTTATATGGTTGAATTAGGAAAAAGGACATCGCTTAAAATTCTTAAAAATTCCGATTTTGGTTTTTTTCTTGAAGGCGAAAATTTTGGTGAAATATTAATGCCCAAAAGGTATGCCACTGCTGATATGAAAGTGGGAGATTTTGTAGATGTGGTCATATTCTTGGACGGTGAAGAAAGAGTGGTGGCTACAACAGAAACACCCGTAGCCGAAGTTTTTGAATTTGCCTTTTTGAAAGTGAACAGCATAGAGCGTGTAGGTGCATTTTTGGATTGGGGCGTGAGCAAAGATCTTTTTGTTCCTTTTGCTGAACAGCGTGTAAAAATGGAAGTTGGCAAAAAATATATGGTATATATTTATATTGATCCATTGACAGAAAGACTTATAGGAAGCTCCAAGTTAGAAAAATATTTTGATAAAAATCCTTTGGAACTAAAGGAAGGCCAAGAAGTAAAAATTATGATATGGCATGCCACACCACTAGGGTACAAAGCGATTATTGAAAACCAATTTGAAGGACTACTATATAAAAACGAAGTTTTCAAAGACCTTTATCCTGGAGATAAACTTACAGGCCACATCAAAAGTATAAGGCCCGATGGCAAAATAGATTTAACCCTTGAAAATAAAGCTTACCTTCGAGTGGACAAATATTCAGAAAAAATATTGAACTTACTCAAAAAATCAGGAGGTGCCCTACCCTACAATGATAAAACAACTCCAGAAGTAATTTATAAAATATTTGGCTTTAGCAAAAAAATATTTAAGATGTCTCTTGGAAAATTATACAAAGAGCGCCTTATTGTCATCACAGACACTGGTATAAAAACACCTTAAATACAAACGGCTAACCCCAAACAATTAAACTTTTTTGTATTGTTCTGTCATTTCTTTAGAAATAGCGCTTTTGACTACTTTTATGTAAGTCTTATTATCTAATTCTAAAGTGTAAGTTTTGTCGTCTATTTTATTTATTGTACCTATGATACCACTTGCAGTGACGACTTCATCTCCTTTCTTCACCTCCTCCTCAAAAGTTTTTTGCTCTTTTTGTTTTTTGATACCTGGTCGTATCATAAAGAAGTAAAAGAAAGCCAATATCAAAAGTGGAAATACTAAGCTCAACCCACTACTTGCTGACGATTGCAATTGAAAAAATATAATCATATTTAAATTTTTAAGCCGCAAAGATAATATATTTAAAAAAATTTATATTAATATTTTTAATAAATAAAAGGTTATTTATGAAATGTTAACGAATTGAAAAAATATAGTAATAAAATACGGACAATCTAAAAACTTTCGTTATCTTTGCGTTAAGAATTTAATAACAGTTACTCCATTTACTCAGTATAATCAGTTTTTATGAAGACATTAGTCCGAATAGTTTTAGTTTTATTATTGGTGTTACCATTAGATATAATTACTCAAAACATTTTATCGCCCACTGAATACAAAAGAAAAACTATCATATGGGAAAGTGAAAACTACTTAGGTCTAAGATACAAATCATATGTAAAAAACACTACTTTTGATTGCTCTGGTTTTGTAAATTTTATTTTAGGCAAGTCTGACATAAAAGTTTCTAGAAGTTCTAGATTGCTCATCAACGATGGAAAACGTGTCAATGATCTTGATTTAGCAAAGCCAGGGGATGTAATAGTTTTTAAAGGGCGAAACGCAAAATCCAATACTCCAGGACATGTCGGCTTGGTTCATCATTGGGAAAATGATACTTTGTATTTTGTTCATTCGGCTGTTGGTAAAGGTGTCTCTATCGATCATGTTTATGACCCTTACTATGCAAAAAGATTTTTGCAAGTGAGAAATGTGATTGGAGACTAATAATTTTTTAAGTCGTTAATAGGCAATGGT
>CAZBCV010000084.1:0-12207 GCA_964490495.1 uncultured Aureispira sp.
ATATTCAAAAATAGCTCTCAACTTAAATTAGTTCTTTATCTAGTCAGAGCACTAGCTTAAAAAACTATTTTGCATAGTCGATGTTCCTTTCTATGGATTATTAACAACAAGTCAAAAAATACCTAATTTATTCTGAAATGGTCAAAAATATAGGTCGCTCCATACTCCATTACGAAACACGCCTACTTTCTAATGAGGCTGAATGGCTTGTATTTATTCATGGTGCAGGCGGGAGTATCGCTACATGGAAATTCCAAATAGATGCTTTTCAACCTCATTACAATCTGTTACTTCTTGACTTGAGAGATCATGGGCAATCAAAAGAAATAATTCCTAACCACAAAGAGTATGATTTTAATATAGTGTCGATGGATATTCTAAGAGTGATTGACTATTTACATATCGAAAAGGCGCATTTTATTTCTTTATCTATGGGCAGTGTCATATTACAAAAACTCGACGAACTAAGGCCCCACTTACCTCATAAAATGGTAATGGCTGGAGGTATTTTTAGGGCTACTTTCGCTATAAAAGCTTTTGTACATATGGCCAAAGGGCTCAATTACATTCTGCCCTATCGAGCTATGTACAATATTTTTTCATTGATAGTCCTTCCAAAGCGCAATCATCGTTTTTCAAGAGAAATCTTTCGGCAACAATCTCGAAAACTTACTCCTCATGAATACCTCAAATGGGTGGGTTTATACAAAGATTTCTTTCATTTGGTCCATCGTTTTTTTAATAATGAGTTTCAAAAACTAAGCTTAATCATTATGGGCGACCAAGACCATGTGTTTTTAAATGCCGCTAAACGTTTTGCAAATGCTCATCAATGTGCTCAATTGGTGATTTTAGAGCAATGTGGCCATATTTGTAATATTGAGCAATATGAGCGTTTCAATCACGAAGCATTGGCTTTTTTGAAAGGGCGCTAGTGTAATATTTATTCCACCTTTTTGATTACATCTTTTCAATACTGTTGCTAGTAGTGAAATTTATAGTATTTTGTATAGGCCAAAACTACTATTAATTATAAAAAAAGTTGTATCTTTGCATCCCATTTTATAAAGAAAAGATATTTTATTAAAACATATGAGCGAAAATAAACAGCCAGAATATGGCAACTATGGTGCGGATAATATTCAAGCACTCGAAGGTTTAGAAGCAGTAAGAATGAGACCAGGTATGTACATAGGTAGTACAGATACTAAAGGTCTGCATCACTTGGTTTGGGAAGTTATAGACAATTCCATAGACGAACATTTAGCTGGATATTGTTCACATATTGACACCATAATTCATAAGGACAATTCCATCACCGTAAAAGATAATGGTAGAGGTATCCCTACAGGAATGCATGAAAAACTTCAAAAATCAGCCCTTGAAGTCGTTATGACTGTATTGCATGCGGGTGGAAAATTTGATAAAAACACCTATAAAGTTTCAGGTGGATTGCACGGAGTAGGTGTGTCCTGTGTCAATGCCTTATCGGATTATGTCAGAGTAGAAGTACATCGTGAGGGCAAAATCTTTGAACAAGAATATAGCAAAGGTATTCCTACAGGTACAGTCAACGTCATAGGTGAATCAGACAAAACAGGAACACAAGTCACTTTCAGGCCAGATGCTACTATTTTTGAAGAAACAGTTTATAGCTTCACTACTTTAGCTGGAAGGATAAGGGAATTGGCTTATCTCAACAAAGGGTTAAGACTCTCATTGATAGATGAAAGAGAAACCGAAGAAGATGGTTCTTTTAAGTCAATGGACTTCCATTCTGAAGGCGGCCTCAAAGAGTTCGTAAAATTTTTGGACGAATCTCGAACAGCCTTAATAGAAGAGCCTATTCATGTGATAGCAAAAGAAGACAATGTAGAAGTAGAAGTAGCGATGCAATACAATACAGGTTATCAGGAAAACATATTTTCTTATGTCAACAATATCAATACACGTGAAGGAGGTACACACGTAGCCGGCTTCAGAAGAGCCATCACACGATTGTTCAAACAATATGGTGATGACAATAATATGTTTTCAAAACTCAAATTCGACGTTGCAGGCGATGATTTTAAAGAAGGCTTGACAGCTATCGTTTCCGTAAAAGTACCAGAACCTCAATTTAAAGGCCAAACCAAAGGCGAATTGGGTAATTCAGAGGTTACAGGAATAGTTTCAAGATGTGTGGGCGATGTACTCAAAGCCTACCTAGAAGAGAATCCGTCTATGGCGCGCCGTATTATAGAAAAAGTGATATTGGCAGCCACCGCACGACATGCTGCTCGCAAAGCTAGAGAAATGGTGCAGCGCAAGAATGTACTCACAGGTTCAGGATTACCGGGAAAGCTGTCAGACTGTAGTTCAAAAGATCCAATAGAATCAGAAATATTTTTGGTCGAGGGAGATTCGGCAGGTGGTACTGCAAAACAAGGCAGAGACAGACACTTTCAAGCTATTTTGCCCTTGAGAGGAAAAATACTCAACGTAGAAAAGGCATTAGAATATAAAATATACGAAAACGAAGAGATAAAGAACATGTTTACCGCTTTGGGTGTCAGTATTGAAGAAAAAGACGGTGAAAAAATACTCAATATTGAAAAATTGAGGTACCACAAAGTAGTCATCATGTGTGATGCGGATATTGATGGTAGTCACATTTCCACCTTGATCATGACCTTCTTTTTTAGATATATGAAACCATTAATAGAACAGGGACATATTTACATTGCAGCGCCTCCATTGTACCAAGTTCGCAAAGGAAAAAATTCTGTTTATTGTTGGAATGAAGAGGAAAGAAAAAAAGCCATCGAAACCTATTCAAATGGCAAAGAAGATAACTCTATAAAAACTCAACGCTATAAGGGTTTAGGGGAGATGAATGCCGAACAACTTTGGGAAACGACCATGGATCCTAATGAAAGAATATTGAGACAAGTGACCATAAACGATGCTATCGAAGCAGATAGAATTTTCAGTATGCTGATGGGAGATGAAGTGCCACCAAGAAGACAATTCATCGAAGAAAATGCTAAATATGCCAACATAGACGCTTAATTTTTTATTTATATTCAAAATGCTAAAAATAGGCTTTGGAAGTAGGATGAAACCCCGTGAATTTGGATTCAAACCCAGATATTACGACCCCATAAAAGAAGAGTTGGATCAACGTCTTAGTCCCTACATGGAAGAAGACAAGAAAACAGATGTGGATACAATAAAAGACAGAATACGCAGAGGCCTCAAGGCCAAAAGCAGAACGGACCAAACTCAATTCAATTCTGAACAAAATAAAAAATCCAATCTTCGTCTTGTATTTATATTCTTTTTTTTATTGTTTTTGGCTTACTTGCTATTAAGTTCTAATAAAATGTTGAGACTTATTGAGTCATTGTCAAATTAAAGAATTCGAATGGCAGATATTATTCAATTGCTTCCCGACAGTATAGCTAACCAAATAGCGGCTGGAGAGGTTATTCAGAGGCCTGCATCGGTTGTGAAAGAATTGATGGAAAACGCCATTGATGCTGGTGCCCTTCAAATTCAGCTTATCATTAAAGATTCTGGTAAGACGAGCATTCAAGTGATCGATAACGGAAAAGGTATGTCAGAAACAGATGCAAGAATGGCATTTGAAAGACACGCAACATCCAAAATCAGAACAGCAAATGACCTTTTTTCTATTCGTACGATGGGATTTAGAGGCGAAGCTTTGGCTTCCATTGCGGCCATTGCGCATGTCGAACTCATTACTCGTCAAGTAGAAAATGAAGTTGCTCATCGCTTAGTCATAGAGGGATCTCATATTTCAAAACAAGAAAAAATACAAGCGCCTGTAGGTACGTCTATATCTGTAAAAAATCTTTTTTATAATGTACCCGCCAGACGAAAGTTTTTAAAATCAGACCCGGTAGAACTCCGACACATTTTAGATGAATTTCATCGTGTGGCATTGGCGCATCCTGAAATTTCTTTTAGTTTTCATCACAATGGCAATGAAACTTATAGGCTCAATAGTGGACCACTCAAACAGAGAATTATTGGCATTTTGGGAAAACACTATATTGACAAACTCATACCTATCAATGAAGAGTCAGAAGTCGCTAATTTTACTGGTTATGTCACAAAACCAGATGCAGCCAAAAAAACCCAAGGTGACCAATATATCTTTGTCAACAATAGATTTATTAAAAGCCATTACTTGAGTCATGCCATTCGCAATGCATATGAAGATTTGTTGACGAAAGAGATGTATCCCGCTTATTTTTTGTTTTTGGATATAGATCCAGCCCAAATTGATATCAATGTTCATCCTACAAAAACAGAAATAAAATTTGATGACGAACGCTTGTTATACAACTATTTGAGAGTCACCGTAAAACATAGTTTGGGTCAATATGCATTGTCTCCCATGCTAGATTTTGATACCAATTCTAATCTTTTGGAAGGGCAATTTGTCAAAAATGAAAATCAAAATGATCCTCAAGCCAACAATTATTCTTCCCAAGGAGGCTTTAGTTTTCGGCCTGATAGACAACAAATAAAGGGCTGGGAGGAGCTGTATCGAGGCATGAATGAAATAAACGCTACGGATGCTTCCATGGCTCTTCAACATCCAAAGTCGCAAGATATTGAAGATGAATTTTACCTAATATCAAGCCATGAAAACACACTGACTACTCAAAGCGAGAATAGAGTACCTATCCAATTGAATAAATCCTATGTGGTTTTTCCAGTAAAATCGGGCATGATGTTGATTGACCAACAAGCGGCACACGAACGTATTCTATATGAGCAATACTTAGATATATTTTCCGAAGGCCAAGCCAGCATTCAAAAGGAGCTTTTTCCAAGATCTGTAGATCTAGATAGAGCAGAAAGCGAAATTTTTAATGTTATTTTACCCACGGTCAATAAGTTAGGATTTGAAATCGAACCCTTTGGCCAAACGACTTACATCATACATGGCACCCCAGCGGGATTGGATGAAAAAATAAAAATAGATCAACTTATTCACCAACTGATTGAGCAATATTTAGCACACAAAGAGGTGGAGTTAGGTATAGAAGATAATTTGGCGCGCTCGATGGCCACCTCTGCTTGTATAAAAAGGGGTAGAATGCTCAATAAGGAAGAAATGGATAAAATTGCAGATATGCTTTTTGCTTGTAAATTGCCTTATTCAAGTCCATCTGGAAAAAAATGTTTTATAATTATAGAACACGACTACATACAAAAACGTTTTAGTTGAAAATGTAAACGAGAATAAGACCCAAATGCAAATAAAATCAAATATTAGCCTATGATGCCAAGATTGACTGAGGTGGTAAAAAATCTCCTTATAATAAATGTAATCGTATTTTTTGCGGTGAAATACTTCATTCCCATTCCTGGTTTTGATCGGTTTTTTATGTTGGTATATCCTGGATTGGAAACATCCTCAGGTGGTGTGGATTATCAATTTGAACCCGTACAAATAGTGACCCATATCTTTATGCATGGAGATGAGAGACATCTTTTATTCAATATGTTAGGATTATATTTTTTAGGTCCGATGGTAGAATCTGCACTGGGAGCCAAAAGGTTCTTGATTTTATATTTAACTTGTGGTTTATTAGCATCAGCTTTCCAAATTATGGCTACTCAAGGTATAATATTAGGAGCATCTGGGGCTGTTTATGGAGTTTTAGCAGCATTTGCCACTATGTTTCCCAATGTTCAGTTGATGTTATTGATTCCGCCCATCCCGATCAAAGCCAAATATATGGCCATGGGTTTGATAGGAATAGGTTTGTTCATGGGAGTAGGTGGCATGCAAAGTGGAATAGGTCACTTTGCCCACGTAGCTGGAGCAATTTTGGGCTTTTTATTGATTAGATACTGGAAAATGAATAATTTGCGTTAAATACTTAAACCAATCATCGTTTTTATGTTTATACAGTAAGATTAAAGGTTAAAAAAAGAAATGTTCAGATCTATAGGGCAAGACATAAGGAATTCATTTGACTATGGCAACATGGTCACAAAGCTATTGATAATCAACGTAGCAGTTTTTGTTATTACTGCCTTGCTCGAAGCTTTCATGCCAGCTATATATGTGAGTCATATCTTACCCTATATAGCCCTTCCAGGAGATTTTATGACCCTAATTTTTAGACCCTGGACACTCATAACTCACATGTTTGTGCATGCTGGTTTTTGGCATTTGATAGGCAATTTGATAGTCATCTATTGGTTTGGAGGCATCGTAGGTGATCTATTAGGTGATAGAAAAATTCTTCCACTATACATTTTAGGAGGGTTAGCAGGCGCTCTATTTTATATATTATCTTTCACCTTTTTTAAAGGCATAGGTTCTTTTGCAATAGGTGCATCTGCTGCGGCATTATCTCTAACTTTTGCTGCTGTGGCTATAGCTCCAGATTATGTGGTACATTTGATATTGTTGGGGCCGGTTAGGATAAAGTTTATAGGACTCTTTATTTTGTTTATGGACATTATTGGCACTCAATCATCATCTAATTCTGGAGGTCATTTAGCGCATTTAGGCGGAACATTTTTTGGATTTTTCTTTATATATATGTTGAGAGAAGGAAGGGACATGTCTGAAAGTTTCAACAAATTTTTAGACTTTTTTAGATTTAAAAGAAAACCCGTTTCGAGAGGTTCACACCTAAAAGTGGCTCACAAGTCCGAAAGACTTACTAAACAAAGAGAGACGTCGATAAATAAACCTTTAAGCATGAGAGTAGATGAAATATTGGATAAAATCAAACAAAAAGGTTATGACAGTCTTACAGATGAAGAAAAGGAAGTATTATATCAAGCCAGTAAAAGCGAATAGTGTTATTTTTTGACAGAACAATATTATTGATAAATTTAGGTTTCATATTTGCTACATTTCTAGCTTATATGGCCACAGTATTTTCGTCTAAAATCACATGGCTGATATCTGTTTTTGGGTTGTTTTTTCCTGTCTTATTTATCATCAACATATTATTTATTGTTTATTGGATTTTAAAAAAACCAAGATATATATGGCCTTCAATTATTTGTTTAGCCATAGGATGGAGTGCAGTTAAAGGGTTTGTTGGATTCAATAGCCAAAAACCAGAAGTATCATCTGATGCCCTTACCCTGATGACATTCAATATGAGTCACGCTTCATTTGCATACGATAGAGACAAAGCCATAAAAAAGGAAAAGAGACAAACCTTTATCGAATATTTTAAGAAATACGAAGATATTGACATTTTTTTGGTCCAAGAAGTGGGAGACTATGCCTATGATATTCTCAAAGAAGTATATCATCGACATCATATATATTACATCAAAAAAGGAGCCGTAATTGTGTCGAAATATCCCTTTATTAAGAAAGGTCAAATAGATTTTGAAACTGTGACAAATTCGTGTGTATGGGCGGACATAAAATTACCCAACGATACTTTAAGAGTGTATAGCTTTCATTTGTTTTCCAATAGAGTATCTGTTGATGCAGAGGTTTTAGCACAGAATCCATCCACTGATAGGAAAAAAGCATGGTATGATATCAAAAGTATTCTTAAAAAAGTAAGAGACTCTCATTATGTGCGCATTCAACAAGCAGAAAAGATAAAAAATCATGCTGACAATTGTCCTCATAAATTGATTTTGGGCGGTGACCTAAACGATCCTCCTCAGTCCTATACATATAAGATGATGACTTCTATGGGTCAAGATGCATTTAAATTGAGAGGGTCTGGAATTGGGACTACATACGCAGGTATCATCCCATTGCTTAGAATTGATTATTTATTCATTGATCCAGAATTTGAAGTGCCATTGTACGAAACAATAAACACAGAATTTTCCGATCATTATGCGGTGAAAGCCACAATAGATTCCAAAAAATAATTTAAGTATTTCCTTCACAAATAAAAAAAATATTATGATTGCAGAAGAAATTTTAGAAGCACAAAACACATTAGAAAAGAATGGATTTTTGGATTTAGAAGTTGATCCTACTTTAGATTTGATAGAGGAAATCAAAAAACTTAAAATTGAAAAAAACGCTGTTATCTTAGCACACTATTATCAAGAATCTGAAATACAAGATATTGCTGATTATATTGGGGACAGTCTTGGGTTGGCCCAACAAGCTGCTTCTACAGACGCTGATATGATTGTTTTTGCTGGTGTACATTTTATGGCCGAAACTGCCAAAATGTTAAACCCTCACAAAAAGGTAGTTCTTCCTGATTTGAAAGCGGGATGTTCTCTTGCAGACAGCTGTCCACCCCATATATTCCGAAAATTCAAAGAAAAACATCCTGACCATGTCGTAGTGAGTTATATAAACTGTACTGCGGAACTCAAAACATTGACGGATATTTGTTGCACCTCTTCCAATGCTGAAATTATCATTAATAGCATACCCAAAGATAAGGAAATCATCTTTGCCCCAGACAAAAATCTAGGCGCTTTCCTTCAGAAAAAGACAGGAAGAGAAATGATTTTGTGGAATGGCGCATGTATGGTTCATGAGATTTTTTCACATGAAAAAATCACTAAACTTATGGTGAGGCATCCAGAAGCTAAATTTATAGCCCATCCAGAATGTGAAGCACATATTTTAGATATGGCTCATTTTATTGGCTCTACTACTGGATTGCTCAAATATACTCAAAATGATCCAGCAGAATCTTTTATTGTTGCTACAGAATCGGGAATCCTTCATCAAATGCGTTTGGCCTCTCCTCACAAAACTTTTATTCCTGCCCCTCCTAACAATGCTTGTGCATGTAATGATTGCCCTTACATGAAACTCAATACTCTTGAAAAGTTATATCTGTGTATGAAATATGAACTTCCCGAAGTTATTCTTGAAGATTGGATTATCGAAGAGGGCAAAGTTTGTATAGACAGGATGTTGGAAATAAGCGCTAAGGCTGGTTTGTGATAAAAAACTTTTGAGTGCTTATTTTTCATTTTTTTAATGTTCTGAAAACCCTTGAGACGGCCATCTTATAGGGCTTTTTATAATTTTGTACTTTAGATTTTTTATCCACAATATATTAATTAAAAGTTAAAATTTATATAGAACATTTACTTTACTAGATATTGTTCGTCATAAAAGCAATCAAAAATATTAAAAAATGAAATATCTAAATGTATTTGCAGTAGTAGTATTATTAGCCCTATCTAATTTTGGTTTATCGGCTCAAAAGTCAAGTGATGACGAGGCTTTAAAGTCTGAATTGGAGAATAATAAAAAAGAAATTAAGAAGGCTGACAAAGAAATTAAAAAGGCCGACAAAGAGATGATAAAGGCAGAAAAAGAAGCCAAAAAAGAAGCCAAAAAAGCTGAGAAAGGTAAGACAAATAATAAGTCTAGTGAAAACAAAATGAACGCCGAAAAAAGGAAACAAGAAGCAATGGATCGAAAGTCAAAAGCTCAAGAAAAAAAGATAAATGCTTTGGAGAATCAAAATAAAGCAGAAAAATCTTTGCAAAAGAAAAAATTAAAGGAAGTAAAAAAGAAAGGTAAAAACTGATACTAAAAACTTAAAAGGTCAAGAAAATTCAATTTTTCTTGACCTTTTTTATATTAATTTTAGCTTCTAACTGAACAAATATTATTCAATTCTTATCATTTTAATGACTTCATCTATTTGACTAGTTTTGATTTTACAAATAAACTTTCCACTATTATTCTTCAACATTTTATCATTGATTTTTATCAAATTTTCACCTTGAATCAAAGGCATTTGTGTATTGAATATGCGCACGCCCATGTTATCAAAAATGCTGATTGTCGCTAACTCTTCTCTAGGAGAGACTACTTTAATGACCGTATTGTCATTGAAAGGGTTCGGAAAGTTTTGAGAGACTTCTACATTATTTCCATTTTTTGCACTGTTGAAGGTCAATCTAATATTAGACTCAAGTAAATCAGCATCAAAACTTCTTGAAGGCGTAATTTCATTGCTTAAAGATATAAACTTATCTACCATACCAGACTGAGTGGTCAAAATATTTAAGTGAAATAATTCTTCTCCTTCTTCAATCAACATACTTTCTGATTCATTATAAGAAAAAGTGATATACTTTTTGTCTCTTACAGTAATGTATGCAAAATTGTTTTCGGTAATGTTAAATCTTGCAGGCTCTATGGCCAATGCTTCAACATCTTTATCTATCTCCATTGTCCATTGAAGACCAAGAAGGTTTTGATTAGAATTCACTTTTACAGAAAGTGTTTCCCATTGATTGGCCTCTACATTTTTATTTTCAACATTCAATACTAATGGCGCTGATCTACTACTTATCTCATCGTTGTTAAGTATTTGAGATATAGTTCCATTTACATCGCCCACTTTTACGGCCACGAAATCAGAAGACATCATATTGGCATCTAAGCCTTCGTAAATTAAAGCTTCTTCAAAATTCCATGGTCTTGTATTGTCGTTAAATTGATAATTTGCATTTACAAATCTCCATGACTCATTGTTTGTGAATTTTTCTTGAGTACCTAAGATAAGTTTGCGCAATTCGCTCAGGTCAGAAGCCGTGAGTGACTTACTATTATTGATGTCCGCAGCTATGAGTTTGTAAGGAGAATCTAACTCTTGAATTCCTAAAATATGTCTTTGAATCAATACCAAATCTAAGGTGGATACTCCTTGAAGTGGGTTGTCATTTTTTATGGAGCTGATTTGGTAATCATTATACATTTCAAGATTTTCAAAACAAAACTTTCCATTGTCGTCTGTCATTATATCTTTTTCTATTTCTGCTCCGTCCAAAAGTATTTTTACATCACGTACTAGAACCTTTTCTTCGGTAAAAACAGACCCTGCTATGGTCACGTTAGGCATATTTCCACATTGTCTATGGTTGTCTTGCACATCTATAAAGGTGGTTGTTCTAGATGCGTTGCCAGCAAGGTCTGTGACCCAAAACTCAATTCTTCTCCTTCCTAAGCTGTCACAATTAAAAACACGTAAAGTATCATTGACATTTGAAGAGAATGAAAATTTCAATTGTTGGCGAGGCGTACAGTTGTCAGTACTAAAGTTATCAAAGGATTTTGCATGGATTTGAGCCATAGCCATACCTGCTTGCAGATTGATAGCCAATCCTTGCAGCGCTATGGCAGTGGGTTTTTTACAGTCTCTGACTACAAACTCAAAACTACAAGTACTGATATTGCTACATCCATCTTTAGCTTCCCAAGTGAGACGATGTGTTCCCATAGGATATGTTCTAGTAAATGATGCTCCTGTGCCTGTGGCGTCTGTAGTACCATTATTATTTAAGTCTAATTTATATGACCATGTGATGTTGATAGGCATACAATCGTCAGAGCCGGAAGCTGTAAAAGTATGATTGGCTTCACATGCATTGTCGGGTGTGCATATCGTATCATTTTGACAAGTGGCAGCAGAAATTGTTGGAGCTACATTATTGGTCACGTATATGTTTTGAACATATGTCCATCGACCAGGGCTATTTGGCGTATTTCGTTGGTATTGACACCAGTCCAATACAGTCCATGTACGGCGTATATATCTACAATGTGTAGGATGTGCAAACGATTGATCTGTAAATGAAGCTGCCGCTTGACTACATCTTTGATTGTTTATTATGGGCTCTCCAGTTATTGAGATAGGCGGTGAGGATACATTACATTGATTAAAAAATACATCCTTCGTTGGCCATGTAATATTGCTTTCAGTAAATAGTGGTCTATTGAATACGGTTATTTTTTGTGTAAATGTTGCAATATTACCAGCAACATCTCTTATAGTAAAGTCTCTAAATATATCTCCAAAATTACACATATTCAAAGCGGATCTCACGGTGCTTGTTACTTGAACATTCGGGCAATTGTCAGAATATACACCATTTTGTCCAGCTATTCCATTAGGATAATAAGGATTTCCAGGATCATTGATTATGATATTATTAGTAGTTTGACCCATTGCTACAAATGTACCAAATGCGCTCATATCATTCAAATTCAATGGATAATCACAACTGATGCTTATATCTGGTAAAGGCCGTGAAATCACTGGTGGCACTTTATCATCTACTGCAACGCTTGTCATGCACGTGCTGTGATTGCCGCGTGCATCGGTGACTCTAACTATTATTGAAATAGTATCACCCACATCTTCACAACAAAATCTGACATAATTTCCAAAAGTACTTGGCGTTGTAGAACCACATTCA
>CAZBCV010000085.1:0-12138 GCA_964490495.1 uncultured Aureispira sp.
GGTATGTATATCTTGCGCATGTTAGATGCTCAGGGCAAGGCAGCACAGAGCAAGGTGGTGGTGGAGTGAGGGATTGAAATATGGAGAGATGTTACTATTTCAATCACATGTTTTTTTAGGTATATTGTAAACTATATTCTGAGGTTATTATAAAATTGCAGCATAGCTCTGAGACCATCGTAATTCAATGATGTCATCCTAATGTTGAGGGCCTTAGCCCAAGTATCTTTTAAACAATGACATTGAGTGAAGTAGGTTTTGTCTTTACCCTTCTGCTTCTATTTGCATCAATGTGCGGAAAGCCACATACTTATTAGGATATTTGTCAGAATGTTCCTTTTGTAGTTTTTTGGCGTGAAGCTCTTGATATCTATTAAAGGTATCTGAATTATGAGCAACATACTGAATAGCAAAGCCTACACCATGTTCGTCATCATCACCCAAAATACGAGTCAATCTATAGTTCTCAAAACATCCCGTTGCCATCACATCAGGAATGTGTACAGTAGTCATCCACTGTAACCAATCCTGATGAACGGCTGTTTCTACTTTTATTGTGACATTATACAATATCTTCATGTTACTTTTTGAGGTTTCTCACGGCGGCGAGATTACATTCCAAATATTGTAAATAACCTTCTATTCCTTCAACAAAACCTCTTGGCCTTGATATGACTTGTTGGTCAGATGTGGCAATGACGTAAAGAGGTTGGGAGTTTTGCTCAAAATTGACTATTTGGAAGTCTGCCCATTTGTTACCGATATTTCTCAATTTTTTGCCACTGTTTGCAGAGATATAGACTGGCGACAATTTTTTGTCTTCGTCCACATAGAGAGATATCAATACCAATGAATCATTTAATAAACGACGCACGCGGTCATCTACCCAAATATGTTCTTCTGTTTTTCGACAATTGACACATCCATGTCCTGTGAAATCTAACATCACAGGCTTGCCCACTTCTTTGGCATAATTCATACCTTCAAAATAGTCCTTGAAGCAGTTGATATTATTGGCACATTTAGAGTAAGAAGGATATTTTTCTTTGATGGAAGTATCTTGAGCATCCAATGGCTGCGACGGATTAAAAAAGTTATAATTTGTAGGCGGCGCCAATCCTGACATGAGACCTAAAGCATTGTATTCTCCAGTGCTTTTATTGATTCTAAAACCCGATGCTAAATACACTACGAGCAGCAATGATAGTGCTCCAAAAGCCATCCGTGTCTTAGATAATTTTTTGATAGGGCTGTCATGCGGAAACTTGATGAAGCCAAAAAGATAAGCCGCCATAGCAATAAATATCACTATCCATAAAACCATGAATAATTCATATCTCAAAATACCCCATCCATTGGTCATGTCGGCTACCGACAAGAATTTGAGTGCTAAGGCCAGTTCTAAAAACCCTAATACTACCTTCACAGAATTCATCCAACTTCCGGATCTTGGTAATGAATTGAGCCATGCAGGAAATGCTGCAAATAATCCAAATGGCAGTGCCAATCCAAAGGCAAAACCCAACATGACTAAAAATGGACCAAAATATTCTCCTTTTGTTGCTGCCTGTACTATGGCTGTTCCTATCAATGGACCCGTACACGAAAATGATACTAGCGCCAAGGTAAATGCCATAAAAAATATTCCCAATAAACCTCCTTTATCGGCCATTCTATCACTCCCTGTACTCCAACTGCTCGGCAGGGTAAGCTCATAATATCCAAAAAATGAAAAAGCAAAAGCCACAAATATCAAGAAAAACAAAGTATTCGCTATCCAATTGGTAGATAATCTATTCAAGGCTTCTGGACCTACAAAAATAGTGATGAGTAAGCCTATCAATACATAAATGACTATGATTGAAGCAGCATAAATCAATCCATTGACCCATCCTTTTCTCTTTGTGTCTTTGGTAAAAAAACTGACTGTGATAGGTAACATAGGAAATACACAAGGCGTCAAAAGTGCTATTAATCCCCAACCCATACCCATCAAAAATGTCCAAAACCAACCTTCTTTTTTTGCTGTTGTGCCACCACAATCACTTGCGGGATTATTGTAGCTTTCTTTTAATACTTCAATTTTCTGGTCTATCTTATCGCCATTTATTATGGCCCCAATAAAATTATTTTCCACTTCTGCAGACGCTAAAACGGTATCTTGGTTTTCAGTACTTTCTAGGTTTTTAGTTGTATCCTCATCGACTTTTATAGTTGTGTTTTCTTCTACTTTTGCGCCGGGTTGTTCCACAGGCGCAGCACCATCTATAGGAATACGAAAGGTGAATTCTTCATCAGTGGGCGGAAGACATTTTTCTTTGTCACAGGCCATATATTCCACATAGCCACTCACAGGTTTTGAAGCATTCAACACTTTTATTCGTTGAGTGATGATAAAGGGTTTATCGTCAAGAAATTTTACCACTTCCATATCGAAATAAGGGTCTAATCCTTCTTTTTTACTACCGGACTCCTTAGCTTTTCCTATGAGTTCTATTCCAGACATTTCTTCAAAGGTGATTGTGGTCGGTACGGGTCCATCACCTGAATTGTTTTGAGAATACACAGTCCATCCCTTTTCTATTTTGGCCTTAAATTTAAGATCGTAGGTATTGTCTTTGACCTTTTCTATATCAAAACTCCATTTTACAGGATTGAGTACTTGAGCTTGAGTGGATGTCCACAATGTAAAAGTGAAAAGTATAAATAAAAACTGCTTCATATATTATTGGGTTCTATGATTTTTGAATGATTAATTTTTTGAGGAAGGACTATAATCTATTGTGTTATAAGTGAAAGGTTGCTCTGTTTTTGTCTTTAAATTTTAGAATAAAAACTTTACCCTTGTTACAAAATTCAGGACTTTGAGCAGTGTTAACTCAAAAAAATTATGAAATAAAAACGTTTTATTTAATTTTTTTAAATGGAGTAACATCTGTCAATGAATAGGTTTATATTTTTAAATTTTTTGAAACGATAGCTGGAGGGAGACACCGCTCACCATCACAAGTCATAAATTCAACTTCTATATTCCAATCAGATAGGGTTCCTTTTTCTAGTTTTTTTGTAAAAACAGCTTTTTCAGAAAATTTTGTGACATTCACTTCAAAAAGTTCATCATATTCTGTTTTGGATTTGCTGAGTTCATCAAACTTAACTGTCTCACCATTGACAAGAAAAGAAGTGGGAATAGGGCCATTATCATCAGTAAACTGTGAATAAATTACCCAAGGTGTTTTCATTTGGGCAGTGGCTATGATTTCAATAGTTGATCCTTCTGATTTTTTTATTTCAAATTCCCAATTGACAGGACTCTGAGGTTTCTGAGCTTTTAAAAAACCAAAATTTAGCATCAATAATAAACTTAATATGTATTTCATAAAAATAAACTTTTTCTTTAATTTAAACTAATCGACAAAGTTACGTAAAATAATGAACTTTTGTTTTGTACACACAATTGTATTAATATAAGTTTAACTCATTCGCCTCATTATTGGAGTTGGATTAAATTGAATTGACTAAGAACTACAACAATCAAAAGCAATAGATGCAATATTTCAAAAGCCACCTTACTGCGACTGTCGCTTGCTTTTATACCCAGAAATATGCTCAAAGGTATAGCCAATGCGATTAGATAATCACTTTCAAATTTGGTGAATAACGCAAAACATAGGACTATAAAGACCCCAAACCAATAAAGTATATTTATTTTCTTTTGTATTTCCATACTTTTTTTTCCTACAAAATCTGAATACCAGAATAAGGATAAAAAAGTAAAAATGACAAAAATTATAAGACCTAAATGATATAAATTAAAACCTGTGAAGCTCCATGTAGGAAGTTGAAATTCTATATTGCCCACAAACCCAAAAGGATTAAAGGGGATTTCCATCCAATAATTATAAGTGAAGTAGAGAAACATAGGAATGAAAAAAGAAACCAAAAGCTGTAAAACCTCTAATAATTTAAAAGATCTAATGATTAATAAACCGATAATTGCAAATATTATCAAGAGGTAATAGGGGTAGAACAGCAAACTGGCCAGTCCTAAATTAAATCCTATGTTAAAAATACGAAAAGTAGGGGCATTTTGTTTATAAGACCGTAAAATGTTTCTTATGGCGATAATCAAAAATGTATTGGCTATCAATACATCGCTCAAAAATGTGTTGGTATATATCAAACTCATGAGCACTATATAAAACAATCCAGCCAGCAAGGAAGCATTGCGGGAAAGTTTATGGTTAAGAAACATGTAATTGATAATGACCGCCTGAATAAAAATAAGTGTGTTAGTGATGATAATCTCCACAACACTGCTGTTAATCCATGGATAAATAAAGGTTTTTGACAATAATGATTCGTTTGAAAAATTTAGTGTACGATCATGCATGAATAAGCCTATTCTCAATAGATAGAGATAGGGCAGTAGCAAAACGCTGGTGATAAAATAATTTTTCCTGAATATTTCTAACAAACCTATTTGTTGTTTTATTTTTATTAAAAGATGTTGTTATTCGTCTCAAAAATGCTGTCTTGATTTTGCATCACTTTTAGCGACCTTCAAAACAATGTCATCCAATGACTTCAAAAACATCGCAAAAATATTATTTTGGATTACATATTTGATGATTTTGCCTGATTTTCTTGTCATTTTCTTTGATAATATGTTATTTATGTCTCTTTTTATTGGTTTTTCGACATTTCGACGACAAAAATTCCCCTGATTTGGTTGGAAGTATATCCCAATGCCATGTCCTTTGGGTATAAAGATTTTATTGTGGACAAAACTTGAGTATCAATATCATTATCTATTTCTCCGTGGCATTTCATGCACATTTCATTAGTTTCTATGGGGTAGTAGGCGATTATTTTGTCGCCTTTTTCTGTGAGTCTAGGCGAGAGTAAATGTCCATTTGAATGTAGTGCCTTGAGTTCATTGATATATTCCAATTCGTATTTATTAGCCCGATTTTTTGGATTTCGTGGTTTATCTGTCACCCTTCGAACTGAGGCATTAAGGGCAAACGACACACTATCTGTCAGAGGTAAGGCCCGAAGATTACAAAATTCCAAAGCACCAATCGTACCTTTATCTTTTAAGGCATTGAGTAGGTTTTTTCCTAAAACCATTTTTGTTTCATTTGCTATTTTTTGACCATGAGCGAGGTAGTCAGTAACTTCTTTTTTGATACCTTTAGATGGAATATGGGGTGAATTATTTGTCCAATCTTTCGCATTAAAATTGGCTTTCAAAATGAATTCCACTATTTGATTTAACTCATCATTGTTGTAATTGAATTTTGGCATTAAACCATATTTTTCAACAGCGTTTTGCATTACAATATTATCCAAAGAAGGAGCATTGAGAAAATCTATCATGTGAGATGTCGCTTTGGAGTACGTTTTAAATTTCTCATTGTAAGCACTTTGTATTTCCAAAAGGGTAGGAGCGACTGGATTTTTATCACTTGAAAATTGATGACATGAACCACAATTTGTTTGAGTGATATTTGCCACTGATTCCATATCTATTTCAGAGAGATTACTTTCTGTTTTTTGAGGTGATTGGCAAGAAAATATCGTAATTAATAATAGGACTAAATAAATTTTTGGTAAAAAATTCGTTGGTCTATTTTTATAGAAAAATGTAATAAGACTTCTCATATTCTATCATCATTTATTGACTTAGTCAACTCATTTTGACCTAAGATAGTTCAAAAGTTGAGTGTAACTTTAGATACATAAATTCATTTAGCGATAGATGCATGGATGAGTGATAGGATTTACATCTGTATTGCTATGAATTATAATAGGCTGTAAAAAATAAAAACCCGATTTTCCACTTTAGGTTAAATCAGGTTTTTGGGTCAAAATATTAATAAGTACTTCTTTAAATCATATTTTTTAAGTGAGGTTAAGTTTAACCCCTATTTCTCATTTGTGTAAGGAAGTTATCCAGTTCTTCTACTGAATAGAACAATACTTCACGGGGTTTGCTTCCTTGAGCTGGTCCTACGATGCCTAATTGCTCCATTTGGTCCATGATTCTACCCGCTCTATTGTATCCCAATTGCATTTTGCGCTGAATCATGGATGTTGAACCTTGTTGGGTGCCTACAATCATTTTTGCGGCTTCGTCAAAGTGTTCATCTAAGTCCGATATTCTGATGTCTGAATTTCCAGCATTGCCATCTTCATCATTTTTGAATTCTGGCAAATAAAACGGTTCAGCAAATCCTTGTTGTCCTGCTATATGTTGTATGACACTTTCTACTTCTGGCGTATCTACAAATGCACATTGAAGTCTAACGTTTGTACTTCCTATTGACAATATCATGTCTCCTGAACCTATCAACTGGTCGGCACCACCGCCATCCAATATGGTTCTTGAATCTATCTTCGACGTCACCTTAAAGGCTAATCTTGCTGGGAAGTTGGCCTTGATGATACCTGTAATGATGTTGACTGAAGGCCTTTGAGTAGCTATGATAAGGTGAATTCCAATAGCCCGTGACAATTGAGCTAATCTTGCGATAGGCAATTCCACTTCTTTACCCGCTGTCATGATCAAATCTGCAAATTCATCTATCACTAAGACTATATAAGGAAGAAATTTATGGCCATCTTTTGGACTCAACTTTCTTTCTATGAATTTTTCATTATATTCTGAAAGATTTCTCACCCTTGCTTTTTTGAGCAAATCATATCGGCTGTCCATCTCTATACACAATGAATTGAGCGTAGTGATGACTTTGCTTGTCTCGGTGATAATAGGCTCATCTTGATCTGGCAAAAACGCTAAATAATGTTGGTCAAGACTTCCATAAGGGAACAATTCTACTTTCTTAGGGTCAATCAATACCAATTTTACTTGCGATGGGTGTTTTTTGTAAAGTAAGGACATCAAAATTGTGTTGATACCTACTGATTTTCCCTGTCCAGTAGCACCAGCCACCAATAAGTGAGGCATTTTGGCCAAATCTGCCACAAATACTTCGTTGGATATCGTTTTGCCTAATGCTATAGGAAGTGCCATTTTAGTATTTGTGAATTTTTCACTTCTGAGTACCTCCATCAAAGATACTATTTGTTTGTTTTTGTTGGGAACTTCTATACCTATGGTACCTTTTCCTGGTATAGGTGCAATGATCCTAATGCCTAGTGCCGCCAAACTTAAAGCTATATCATCCTCTAAATTTTTTATTTTTGATATTTTTACACCCGGAGCAGGTACAATTTCATAAAGTGTAACTGTAGGCCCTATCGTTGCTCGTATTTTTGTTATTTCTATTTTGTAATTAAGCAAAGTAGCTATGATTTGGTCTTTGTTGGCTTCCAACTCACTTCTGTCCACTTCCACTTTTTTGTCATCATATTCTACCAATAGGTCTAATGTTGGCATTCTGAATCTTGACAGATCTGCTGTTGGGTCATAAGGTTCAAACTCATCTTCTAGTTTGATGGCTTCTATTTCAGTTTCTGGTGCTGCTGGCACAATAGCCAAACCCGAATCGATGACTTTGTTTTCCGCAGGAATCACTTCATCAAAACCACCTTCTATGTCCAGTTCCAATTCTTTTTGAAAAGTCAATGGATTGGTTTTGGGACCTGTTGATATTTCAAACTCCATATCGTTATCAGAGATTTTTTCTTCATTATCTGAAACTTTTTTGGGTGGATGATTCTCTTTTCGTGGTTCAACAGATTCCTTCACAGATTGGATGAACATATCTTCTAAGTCATCAGTCACCGAATCAAAAATTGATTTTTTCTTTTTGGGTGCAATATCACTGTCTTCCATGCCTTTAAAAAAGTCTATATTAGGCATTGAAATTTTTCCAAAAACACCATCAACACTTAGATGTTCTAAATTAGGATTGTATCTCCACAATAGATATGCTCCCATAGAGAAAAGGAGTAATATAAATAAGCCAATCTGGCCTAAAAAATTAGTCAGCCATAGGCATGTGCTTTCTCCAAAAGCGCCGCCCCACGTAAATTCTGACCTCCTAAACAAAAACTCTAACAACAATGAAAAGAAGGCCATAATGACGATAGAATTGCGTAGAAATACAAGGAAAGGAAACAAACTTTTGCGTCTGATCATATCAAATCCCAACTTGAACAATAACACAACTATAATCATAGAAGGAAGGCCAAATCCCCAGTAGAAAAACATATTTGAAATAATAGCACCTAGTCTCCCTAACCAGTTTTGAACATTCAAATCACCCTGAAAAAGCATGCCCCAGGAAAACTGTAATACTTTATCTTGGTCATATTTCCATGTATATAGATAGGAAACAAACGCTATAGTAAGGTATATAGACATTAAAATAAATAATATACCTATAAATTTTTGCCATCTTTCATCGCCAAAGTTGAAGCGCGCAATTACTGAGGTTGGGGTCGGTTTTTGTTTCTTTGATGCCATAATCAATGATCGGTTTTATATTTTCTAATACTTTTGGAATAAATGACTATAAAGAAAATTACATAGAACTGATGTTAAAATAATATTGATAAGCCGAAAAATTTAATCAATATCCCATCGCTGTGTCCGTTTGTAAAAATTCCTTATACGTTACAATTAAGCCGCAAAGTTATTAACTTTTTTAAATATTACAAATATTCATTATATGTTTTTTCAATAAAAATCAATATTTATAATTAATGATAATTTATTATTTGTTTAAAGTCTTAAAAATAACTCAATTATAATAGCAATTTTATCTATGGTTAAATAAAAAAAATTAATTTTGCGTTTTATTTTGAAATTGAGGAATCTTTATACCTCAGAATATACCTTAACCAATAGAAATAAAATGATAAAAGCAAAAATTTTTATCGCCGGAGCAGGCGGTATCGGAAAAGCAGCGGGATTAATTCTGTCAGAATCGGAACATGTATATGCAGAGATTTATTTTGGCGACATTTCGCAACATGCCATTGACGAGGCGATTTACTTTGTTCGCAGTGGATGTTCAAAGGAGTCAATGGTGTCGGGCGTGCTCATGCCCAAAGATGGGTCTTCTAGCGATATGGATTCCATATTAGAGCAATGTGATGTAATTATGGATTGTTTGCCTGGAAGTCAAGCACCACGATTAGCGGCGTTGGCCAAAAAACACAAATGTCATTACGCCAATTTGACGGAATATGTGCAAGAAACTAAAGATGTAATTGATATTTCAAAAGATGCTGACACAGCTTTCGTACTTCAAACTGGATTGGCCCCGGGATTTATCAATATCTTGGCTCACAAATTGTACCAACAATTTTATGAAGAATATGGTGTGGAGATAGTGAATAGTATGCACATGAAAGTCGGTGCCATAAGCAAAAATGCGCCATCGCCTCATTATTATGCTTTCACATGGAGTCCTATAGGCGTGGCTACAGAATACATGAAAGATGCTGAAATAGTACGGGGGTTCAAAAAAATGAACGTTCCAGCTCTTTCGGGCCTTGAACGCATAATTATTGATGGGGATGAATACGAAGACAATTTTACCTCAGGGGGTGCCGCCGATTTTCCAGATGCCTTTGTGGGAAGGGTCAAAAATCTAGATTATAAAACTTTAAGATATCCAGGCCATTATGAATGGGTCAAAAACACTTTGTCCACGATTATTAATGAGGAAAATAGGATTAAATCTCTCGAAAAAATAATGTTGGAAAATATTCCGAGTGTAGAAGACGATGTCGTTGTGATTTATGCTTCTGTTGAAGGAATAGACAATATGGGTAGATTGCGTCGGAAAGAAAAGTCTTATAAAATATTTCCAACCTTCGTGGGTAAAAAAAGATTGCGTGCCATTCAGACAACAACTGCCGCGCCACTGTGTGAAGTCGCATACATGATGATTAAAAATCAGTGGAAAGGCACCATCCTTCAAAGCCAATTGAAAACAGATGAGTTTCTCAATGGTCCGTTTGTATCTAGTATCTATGGTAGTTTTGATGAATGATGTTGAGTCTTATTAGTATTTTTATGTTTTCAAAAGAGTTCTTTTGGACATAAGCTACTTAATGATGACTTTTATCCATTTTTAAAAAACTTAAATTTAGTGGGCATGTTGTTAGAAAAATTCATCGTTTGTGGGCACAGAACAAGTAACAACTATCACAATTTGTCAATTTGAGGGCATTAAAAATCGTTTTTTTGCATTAAAAAGTATGGCTTTTTTAATTCCAGAAATTGTGAATTCAAAAGGATTGAAGTTTGTGAAATTGATGGGCAGTGGCGGTGGAAATGGTTTTGCTATTTATCCCAATTGGGGTCAGTATGCTTTGTTGGCGGTATGGGAAAACGAAGATGAAAAAATTAAGTTTTATAGTGAAAATGAAGCCATCAAAAGATACATGAATCATGCGCAGGTCTCTACAACCTATGTTTTGAAAAATATTATATCTCATGGCATTTGGGGGGGTATTAACCCATTTGTAGCTCAAAAAGTGGAAGGTGAACCCACATCTATAGCCGTCATCACAAGAGCCACTATAAAATGGTGGGACATGATAAGATTTTGGAAGAAGGTGCCGTCGTCAAGTAAGAATATGGATGGTTTTCCGGGTTGTGAGTTAGCCATTGGCATTGGCGAATTGCCATTTAGATATCAAGCCACTTTTAGTATTTGGTCGGACGAAAAAAGCATGCGTAATTTTGCATACAATTCTAAACAACATACGGATATGATCACTCAGACTCGGAAAGTGGGTTGGTATAAAGAAGAGCTTTTTGCAAGGTTTAGGGTAGTTAACAAACATGTGCACTAAAACCCATTCGTAACTAAGGTTACTCAACATTTTCTTAAGTTTTAAGGTTTCTCTTTGACAAACATCATAAAATATAAAAATGAATAAAGATCTCATCCTTAGAGAAAAATTAGCTCTACAGCGCACCGTTTTGGCCAATCAAACCACATTGCTAGCTTTTATTAGAACAGCTATGTACTTTCTTGTGGCGGGTATTTCTATCCACAATTTATTGGATTTTCGATACAGTCAGTATGTACAATTGGGTTTTATTGGTGTGGCTACCTTGCTACTGACATTAGGATTTGTCAATTACAAAATGCAAAGTAAAAAAATAAAACGAAGTGAGATACATATCGGTGATTTTAAAGATGAGTATTTCATTTCTTGAAGCTTTGATCATAGAGATAAACGAAAGTCTAAAAATTAAGAACTAAAGCTGGACCAATACCACTATGTCCTTGTAGAGACAAAGTCAAGTTAATCTTCTTCTCAAAAGGCAACGTATTATGATAAGATATTATATTAAGAAGACTTCCTGGCCTTGGATATACCGCTAGATAGATACCTCCACCAATCATCATTGGTACAAAAGATAAAAAATAATTTCGTAAATAATTGTCCGATTCGTAATTACTAATTACTGCCATACCCCATATAATTGAAATGGCTGAACCCGCACCAAAAGCACCTATGCCTAAATTCATTTTGTTTCTATATTCAGTAAATTTTGGTAATAATTCTTTATAAACTTCTGGGTCTCGTATTTGTCTATCTCGCATAAATTGTCTGACGCCAAAATAATTTAGATTATAAAACTGTTTATCATACTCAAAAATTCTACTTTGGACTAAATCAGACTCTTGAGCATATAATGATAAACTAATAAAAAAAGATATAAAAAATGGTAAAACTACTTGTTTCATATGGATTGGATTTTGATAAATGTTACTGTGTGATTAATTGATGTCAAATAAATATATGTGCAAAGTTATATTATAGTTTTTAAATAAAATATTAGCAATAGGTTAATGGAATTATAAAATTATATTAAAATACACTTACTGTGTTAAATAATGAAATATATCGCTATATTTCAATGAAATAAATATTGTTTTTAGGCTGTTTATTGTACGGTTTAGCTTTGTAATGTCTATTGTGTATCATTTATTAGGTTATATAACTAATGTTTCGTAGATGTATAATCTCAACTATCTGTTCAATTTTCACTGTTGTTAAGATCAACTAAATATTTAAGTTGATTTTATTTTGGGATTATCTAATTGGTTAGGTTTCTGTTCAAAAAACAAGCGATAGAGAATGGTGAATAAAAAGTGCGTCTATCGCCGCTACTATGTCAAAGAAAAAAGGTAGATT
>CAZBCV010000086.1:0-9983 GCA_964490495.1 uncultured Aureispira sp.
AAGCAAATTGTTTACTCGAGACCGGTTCTGTAGGGAGAGCCGGTCTTTTTTTTTGTCAAAAATTCAAAAACCTTTTTTATTTCTGAAAATTGGAAAAGAAAATTACTCGATAAAATTATTATTCCTCAAATCATTTTCACATTTATATTGTTATATATGAACACTTTGTAAAAGTTGATACTAAATCTTTTTTGTATTAATTATTAAATGAATGAATATCAAAATAAAAATTTGAAAATTATGAATCGTTTATTCAATTTTGAGACCTCTTTTATGTTTTGTCAATCAGGTATAGATAGAATGAAAAAAATCTTTATCTTATCATTTATTGTACTCTCTATTTCTTTGAGTGGACAAAACACCATGCACGATTTTACGGTGACGGACATAGATGGGCAAATGCATAGACTTTATGAAAACTACCTCAACCAAGGAAAAGTAGTAGCCATAAAATTTTTCTTTTCTACTTGCCCTCCTTGCAATCAAGCAGCACCTCAATGGCGTCAAAAACACACTCAATGGGCTAGCCAGGATGTGTCATTTTTTACAGTGACCACCATTACATCAGACTATGATACTCAAGTGAATGGTTTTAGAAACAACCACAATTTAGCCATGGCATGCATAAGTCATGACGGCGGAGCAGCTAGTATCACAAACCCTTTCAAAACAGGTAATTATGGTTCGTGGTTTGGTACACCTTCATATGTTGTTATTGCCCCTAATAGAAGAGTATTTTATCCTGTTTTCATGAGCAATTTTGACGCTACTATCCAAATGGCCAAAAACTTAAATGCAGCACCAACAACAACTATTAACTTCCAACCCCAAACTCAAAATTTCCAGCTCAACACTGATCATGTGAAATTTTATTTCCATTCTAAGGGCAATAGCAACTCAAAAGTTGAAATCACAAAAAACGCTCAAGGCCAATATAAATTTGAGTATCCATCCTCTACTTTTCCTAAGGTAAATGAGCCTATGATTACGATGGAGAGTATCGGACCCGCTTTCACCCGAGAACTCACATCAACGGATATTATCACCATAAGAAGGCATATATTAGAAACAGAAAAATTTGAGCATGATTACCAATTATTAGCTGCTGATACTAATGGTGACGGACGTATTACATCTACAGATATGCTTCAATTGCGCAATGTAATCTTAGAAGTTATTAACGAGTTTCCTAATGGAACGCCATCGTACAAAATGTTGCCAGAAAGTATTGAAATATTTGAAAACCCCGGACAATCTATAAACTTAGATTTTCAAGTGGTCAAAATAGGTAATGTCCGGTAGTCCCATCTAGAAATAATAAGAAAATAAAAAATTAAAAAATCATTTCTTTTTAATTTTTTATTTGCAATAATCAAACATTATCACAAGCTTAAAGTTATACATATCCGTTAAGGTACTAAAAATTATTGTTTGCGGTAATACCTAAATGGACAAATGAAGATTGATTAAAAACAAAAAATTGACAAAATTAATAATTCTTAATCCTAAAAGATTTATTACTTTTGCGGCCCGATAAAATAAATATTGATATATGAAGAGTAAACTCTCTAATTTTAAGTTCAATTTGCCAGAAGAGTTGATTGCACAATTCCCGAACGAAGAACGAGACCAATCGCGGTTGATGGTTGTTGACAGAGCAGCAGGGACAATTCAACATAAGACATTCAAAGATGTATTAGACTACTTTGATGATGGTGATGTAATGATCTTCAATAATACCAAAGTGTTTCCTGCTCGTCTTTATGGACGTAAAGAAAAAACAGACGCTCAAATCGAAGTTTTTTTATTGAGGGAATTGAACTCAGAAATGAAACTTTGGGATGTTTTGGTAGATCCCGCTAGAAAAATAAGAGTGGGCAACAAACTTTATTTTCTTGATGCTAATGAGAAGGAAATTATGGTGGCTGAAGTAGTGGACAATACTACATCAAGAGGCCGAACCATAAGATTTTTCTTTAGTGGTACAGATGAAGAATTCAAAAAAGCATTGATGGATTTAGGCTCTATGCCACTGCCTAAATATATCACACGCAGCTCAGAAGAAATAGATTATGACAGGTACCAAACAGTATATGCCAAAGAGACTGGTGCAGTAGCCGCCCCCACAGCTGGCTTACATTTCACAAAAGAAATGCTGAAACGTTTGGAAATAAAAGGGACTGAATTAGCTGAAGTAACACTACATGTAGGTTTAGGTACTTTTAGGAGTATTGATGTTGAAGATTTGTCTAAACACAAAATGGATGCAGAATATTATAGTATTTTGGAATCAGCTTGTAAAACAGTCAACGAAGCCAAAACCCATAACAAAAGAGTATGTGCAGTTGGTACCACTTCTATGCGTACAATCGAATCTTCTGTTACCGCAAATGGATTCCTCAAACCTTCTGAAGGTTGGACAAATCTCTTTATTTATCCTCCCTACGACTTCAACATAGCCAACGCAATGATTACCAATTTCCATACACCCAAATCAAGCTTGATTATAATGATTGCGGCTTTTGGAGGTTATGACTTGATAATGGAAGCCTATCAACAAGCCATTAAAGAAAAATATAGATTCTTTAGTTATGGTGATGCTATGCTCATCATTTAATGAATCGTAATAATATTTTAAAAATATCTATATTATTTCGTTATTCATTTGAAACATAATTTTTATATCTTGCGTTATATCAAAGATTCAAGTTTTGAACACATTAATTCATTCATTAAACAATAATCCAACTATTCTACTATGTATTGGACATTAGAATTAGCACACAACCTTGAGGATGCGCCTTGGCCTGCCACTCGAGATGAACTCATTGATTTTGCCATTAGATCAGGTGCACCTTTGGAGGTGATAGAAAATCTTCAAGAGCTTGAAGATGAGTATGAACTTTATGAATCTATGGAGGATATTTGGCCTGACTATCCTCGTAAAGATGATTTCCTCTTCAATGAAGATGAATATTAACGAGTTTAAAAATTTGTTGTTTCATAAACCAAAAGCAACTTTCTAAAACGAAAAATAAGGTCTTGCAATTCATTATTGCAAGACTTTTTTTAAATCCGAACCTAAATAATGCCGCAAAACCACTCATTTATCATTGCTATTGATGGCTATTCATCATGCGGAAAATCCACATTAGCTAAACAAATAGCGAAAAAATTTAATTTTGTATATGTAGATACAGGGGCTATGTATAGAGCCACTACCCTATTCTTCATTCAAAACAATATTAACCTCAATGATGACTTAGAAGTCGAAAATGCGCTGAATAACATAAATATTTCCTTTGAAAATATTGCAGGGCAAAATACAACATTTTTGAATTCCGTCAATGTAGAATCCAAAATTAGAGACTTGTCAGTTTCATCTAAAGTGAGTGAAGTGGCCCAAATTTCGGCAGTAAGAAGAAAGATGGTAAGCTTACAAAAAAATATGTTGGCCTACCCTGGTTTGGTCATGGACGGAAGAGATATTGGAACAGTCGTTTTTCCCAACGCTCATATCAAATTATTTGTCACAGCTGATCCAAAAATCAGGGCCCAAAGAAGATATCAAGAACTTATCTCAAAAGGAGAAAATGTGTCATTAAAAGAAATAGAAGATAATATTCAACACAGAGACACCATTGATACTCAAAGAAAAGATAGCCCCCTATTGATTGCTGATGATGCTATATCTATAGACAACTCTAATATGACTATTCAAGAACAGTTTGAACTGGCTGTGTCTTATATCGAAAAGGTCATGGAAAGCCATTAAATTATTCTACATTTTTTGATAATAAAAGTATTTGACTACTCTTTAGCCACAAGTTGACATATTTCCAATACGGTATCTACTGACTTTTGCATATCTTGAACAGATACCCACTCATATTTAGAATGTATCGCTTGTTGTCCAGCAAATAGATTTGGACAGGGTAATCCCATATGTGACAACATTGCGCCGTCTGTTCCTCCTCGAATACTACTATATACAGGTTTTATTCCTAAATTTTCCATAGCTTTAAGTGCAAAGTTTGTGACATGAGGGAAATTCACCAAAACATCTTTCATGTTGCGATACTGTTCTGTGACTGTGATTTCGTAAGTAGAATTGGGAAAATCGACCAAAACATCTTCTGTAATTCTTTGGATCAAGTGAGCATACACTTCGAGCTTATCTGTAACAAAATCTCTCAGTATAAAATCTACAGAAGCCACCTCCAATCCTCCTTGAATCTTAGAAGGATGAATAAAACCCTGATGACCGTCAGTCGATTCTGGGGTTAGGGTACCTTTGGGCAATCTACTTACTATTTCAGCAACAATTTTTATTGCATTTTCCATATGGCCTTTGGCATAACCCGGGTGAGCACTTAAGCCCTTGATGGTCAATTTACAACTGTTGGCTGAAAAGTTTTCATCTTCAAAACACCCTAAGTCTCCTGAATCTAAAGTATATCCAAAATCAGCATTAAGAGCCTGAATATCAACATTGGCCACACCTTTCCCCACCTCTTCATCTGTAGTCAATAATGCTTTCACGGTACCGTGTAGTATATTGGGGTTATTCTTCAATTGATATAATGCGTCCATAATTATAGCCACTCCCGATTTATCATCACTTCCCAATAATGTTAAACCACTGGCGGTGATAATGTCATGCCCGATTTTATTAAGAAGTTTTGGGAAATTTTGTGGTGTCAATATGATGGAGTTATCGTCTGGCAAAACTATATCCTCTCCTTGATAATTGGCATGAAGTATGGGTTTAACATCCGTACCACTGCAATCAGGGGCAGTATCTAAGTGAGCGCAAAAAAATACTGTTGGAACTTTTTTATCAATATTAGAAGGCAAAGTTGCATAAATATAGCCAGCATCATTGGTAAAATACTCAATTCCCATATCGTCCAATTCCTTACTAATGAAGTTGGTTAAATTTTTTTGTTTTTCAGAAGTGGGAAAAGTTGAGCTTGTAGGATCAGCTTGCGTGTCTATTTTAACATAGTCTAAAAATCTATCTTTTACTGTATATTGCATTGTTATTTTTTTATATTAAACCATATTTTATTAATGCTTTAAGGAAAAAATAGTTTTATAAAAATTAAAAAAGGCTTTCAGAATTTTTATTCCGAAAGCCCTTATAAAACAATTCAAATTTACAACATGAAACAGTTTTTATTACATTTTTAAAGACATCGACTATTGTTGGTTGATTAACAATGGACTTTTCCCATCTGTGATAATCACTTTTGAATTATTAGATTTTGACAATACCTCAAAAGCTTCAATAGTTCTTAATTTTATAATTTCATCCGTCAAACCCTGAGAAAGAATCTTTTGGGCATCACTTATACCTTGTGCCTCGATAGTTTTTCTCTCGGCCTCAGAACGGGCCTCTTGCAAAATAAATTCCATTCTCATAGCGTTTTGCTCAGCTTGTAATTTTTGCTCAATAGACTGAGCCAAACCTGGAGGCAATTGAATACTTTTTAGTAATACGGCCTCAATTATTAAACCATCTTTATCTAAAATATCCGCCATTCTCTTTCGTATGGCTTCTTCTATTTCTGAACGCATACCTGAATGCATATCTTTGGCAAAGTACTTTGAACAAACATCTGACGCTGCTGATCTAAAGACGTTGGCGATGATGGGTTCAAAATCCAAACTTAATTCCTGAATTAGGGTTGGCACTTTACTCTTCTTGATGGCATACAAAATGGATATTTGAGAGTTTATACTCAAACCCTCTTTACTCGGTAATGAAATTGTCAATTCCAAATTGGAGGTTTGTACATTGGCTCTGACGACTTTACTCAAAAATGGATTATACCATACAGGTCCTGGATCGTGCACCTTAGTGGACAATTTTCCTAGTTTTTGTGTCACACCCACTTGCCCTGGACCTACTATTGCACAAGAGTGCATTGAAAATGCAATTATTAATACTGCAAAATAAAAAAATGGTCTCATATATTCTAAAAATTTAATGATTAATAAATACTTATAAATAATACAATAACAATAAACAAAATTAAAACTTGTTGAATAAAAATCTGTTAAATTTTTACTAAAGTTTCTTAGTCATCTAAAAAAAATTCACAAACGTGGATCTATTCACTAAAATTTGTCATTTAGACTATCAAATTTATATTTATTTAATTAATTCATCTACTTTTTCATTAAAAACAACTTTTTAAAGCCCTATATTTGCACCTTATTTATAAAAAAATAGGATTAGTCTCAAAACAATTGATGTCAATTGATTATTTTTGGGGTTCTATCTACAGATATTGATATATTAATCATTCAAAAAACATCTAATTCAATGCGATTTCTAAAATTTATTGTTCTCTTATTTACGTTGATACTTTTTAAAGGATACAGTCAAGGTGACTCATTAAATGTGCGCTTTTTATCCACTTATCCCATGACTGAAAATAGTTCCGATATCTGGGGATTCGAAAAAGATGGTATTCACTATGCTATTATGGGCAGCCTTACGAGGACAAATATTTTTTCCTTAGAAGATCCTACACAGCCTGTATTAAGGCACGAGGCTAGAGGTGCGCGCAGTATTTGGAGGGATTTCAAACATTATGGTGACTATATTTATGGAGTAGCAGATCAAGGTACGGATGGAATTCTCATCATTGATATGGCAATGGCTCCAGACAGCATATCTCACACTTTTTTCAAACCTAACATAACAATAGATACACTCACAAGAACATTAGGAAGATGTCACAATATCTACATAGATGAAAATGGATTTGCATACTTAGCGGGTTGTAACATTGGAAGACGAGGAGTTTTGATTTTTGATCTGAACAACAATCCTTTACAACCAGAATATAGAGGATCTGCCGACTTAGTTTATTCTCACGATGCTTTCACAAGAGGGGATACACTTTACACCTCCGAAATTTGGGAAGGTAATTTAGGTATTTATGATGTTTCGGATAAGTCAAATCCCCAACTTCTTGCCTTACAAAAAACCTCAAGAAATTTTACGCACAATGCATGGCCATCTGATGATGGAAAATATGTGTTTACCACTGATGAAAGAGAAGGAGCCTATGTGGATGCTTATGATATATCTGACCTCAACAATATAGTATTTTTAGATAGATTTAGACCATTGGGTCGAGAAAATGATGGTGTAATTCCGCACAACACCCACTACCACAAGGGATACTTAGTGACAAGTTGGTACACCGATGGAGTAAGAATCATAGATGCCCATAAACCAGACAATCTTGTGGAAGTAGCCTATTTCGACACTTGGGAAGACCCACTACTATGTCATGAAGAATTTAGTGGTTGTTGGGGAGCTTTTCCATATACAGGTTCGGATATCATCTATGTCAGCGACATTAATAACGGCCTCTTTGTCCTCGAAGTAGATTATAAAAGAGCAGCATATTTAGAAGGAAACATTTTTGACATCAGCAACAATCCTCTAAATGGGGTTCGAGTAGAAATTATTTCTAGTCAATTAAATCGTAAATTTTCTAATTCCGCTGGTTCATATAAAACAGGCATTGCACAAGAAGGCATGCATAAAATTCGTTTTACGCACCCTGATTATGAAACTCTCGAAGTAGATATAGAATTGATAGGTGGTGAAGTAATTATTCTTGATGTGACTATGGTAAGAAAACGACCCTACGCAATAGAAATCGAAATAAAAAACAACGTTGATTCGTTAGTAAATGCCAATTTAGTTTTTGACGATAAAGTAATGCGAAGAAATTTTAGATCCGCAAACAATGATGTCACTGTCGTTGATGTATTGTCTGGCAGTTATGATGTGCACATAGCTCAGTGGGGATATGAAAATTTATTTTTAAATAATTTCCTTGTAGGAGATGAACAAGAAAATGTAATTAAAACCACTATTTCAGAAGCTTATCAAGACAATTTTGAAACTTCTCTCGGTTGGACAGTAGAAAATCTAGACGCAGAAAAAGGGAGATGGATTAGAGCAATACCAAGAGAAATAGCTTCATTGGGTGTGGTGTCTCGGCCTGGATTCGATGCGCAAGATAATGGAAACTTTGCATTCGTAACAGGAAATGGTAAACCAGGCGCAGCGTGTGATGGTTTAGTAAGCGGAATCACTATACTCAAATCGCCAAAAATGAACTTAACAAAATTTGTTTACCCAAAACTCAACTTTGATATATGGTACAATAAGGGATTAAATCCAGAGTCGCCTGATGAGCTCCAAGTTTGGGTAGAAAATGGTATAGATAAGGTCATGGTAGCCTCATTCAACGACAATACTTCCGACTGGCTTCCAGTCCGAGATATAGATATTGCAAGTTTCATAAAATTAACCGACAATATGTATGTGGAAGTACTAGCTCAATCTTTTGATACAGAAAATCCTGTGACTGCTGGCTTTGACAATTTTGGAATTTTCAATAGTCCATCTTCTAGCGAAGACATAGCTCATGAAAGTAATTTTAAATTATTTCCCAATCCAGCTCAAAATACTCTTTGGCTACAAAAAACAGGGAATAATGATAGCCTCACACCTTTGAAAGTAATGAACATAAATGGTCAATGTATCCACGAAGACATCATCGGCCATTCATTTATTTCATCATTGGATATAAGTTTTTGGTCTGCAGGTATATATTTTATTCAAATAGGAACGAATATACCACAAAAGTTAATAAAATATTGATTTATGTTTAACTTAAATTGAGTGGAAGACCATCAAATCACTGTTAAAAAATTAGTTTTAACTCAGTTTAGAAATTATTCCCATCAAGACATTGATTTTTCTCCCAAAATAAATGTCTTGATGGGTCAAAATGGCATGGGTAAAACCAATGTCCTTGATGCCCTATACATGTTATGTTTAGGCAAAAGTTACTTCAATGCCATAGACAATCAAATCATTATGCACAATTGTGACTTCTACAGAATTGGAAGTATAATTGAAGTCAAAGAAAACAAAGATAAGGTCACAATAAAGTCACAATTAGGCAAAAGAAAAGAAATAGAAATTTCTGGTAAAAAAATCATCAGATTAAAAGATCATATTGGACAATTTCCAGCTGTAATAGTGGCACCAGATGACATTCACCATTTGCTTAATACGAGTGAGGAACGACGCAACTTTATTAATAACACCCTAGTTCAATTGGATGGACAATATCTTGAGGACTTGGCTACTTACACCCAATTACTCAAACAAAGAAATGCCGCTTTAAAACATTTTCAAGAAACAAAAATATTTAACGCTTCATTGTTAGATGCCATATCTGAGGGAATGTACAAACCTGCCCAAAATATTTTCCAAAAAAGAAAAGTTTTTATTGATGAAATAAGTCCTCTTTTTTTTGAAATATACAATGAAATATCTGGAGAAAATGAAAAAAGCACTCTCAAATATGAAAGCACATTATCGGACAATGACTTAAAGGTAATTTTTACACAAGCCCTAGAAAAAGATAAAATTTTGGGCCGTACAACCCAGGGCATCCATAAAGATGATTTGAATTTTATGATGGATGCACTACCTTTAAAAACTTTTGCATCACAAGGTCAGTTAAAATCCTACATTCTCGCCCTGAAAATAGCGCAATATCATTATTTGAGAAAGAAAAAACAGTTAAAACCCATACTCATGCTCGATGATATTTTTGATAAATTAGACCCTCTTCGAGTACGACAATTGATTAATATTGTTTCTACAGAGGAATTTGGGCAAGTTTTCATTACAGATACTCAAAAAGATAGAATTCATAATATTTTGGAGGATATCCAAACGCCCCACAAAATGTTAGAAGTACATAAGGGACAGATTTTTTAATAAAAAAACAAAAGGAACCCTAAGATTCCTTTTCAAGTCGGGATGACTGGATTCGAACCAGCGACCCCTAGCACCCCATGCTAGTGCGCTACCAGGCTGCGCTACATCCCGTTACCGGACGGCAAATGTAAGTCATTCAAAAGTTTCTAAC
>CAZBCV010000086.1:9993-12056 GCA_964490495.1 uncultured Aureispira sp.
TACCAAGCTGCGCTACATCCCGAATAAAACCGAATTATGAACAAAATACAATTTAAATGAAAGTTAAACTGAATCATATACTACGACGGTGCAAAATTACAATAATTTCTAATACTTATTATTTTTCATTTATAAAAATTAATTATTTTACTACACAATCTCTTTTCTAAGTCATAAAAAACTACCCTAATTGGGTGTGGGATTATCCATTAAAAATTGAATGCAACAAACTATCCATAGTAATTCTTGTTTTGTAGTAATAAAAATAAGTTGATAAAATGACGAATAGTACACAAAATGACAAACTCAAAGATTTTTTAAGGCTGATTGACCAAATGGTACAAAAAGATGAAGATTTTAGAATCACTTTTTCAAAGCCAAGAATAAAAAATGATGAGTTGAGCAATGTTTATTTGCGTCAAATTTTAGTAAAAAATGTAAAAAAACAATCTTTACAATATAGATTCAACAGAAGAGACGAAGTTAAAAACTACAATTCAGACCAAATTATGCCCATTATTGAGGATTTAGTTTCTCATAGATTTTTCAATGCAATGGTATTTACATCTGCGGTAGAAATATCACTTCTTCAAAACCCCAAAGGAAAAGTATATTTTTCCACAAAAAAACTCCAACAAGAAATAGAATTCAGCACCCAACACAATAAAGTTAAAAATAGACTTATTCCAGAAAACAGAAGGTGGCTGTATAGATTAGGACTGGCTGATAATAATGGGCGCGTCTTAGATAAATCGCAAGACAAATACAGACAAATAAATAAATTCGTAGAAATAATAGATAATTTACTGAAAGACCTCCCTGAACATGAACATTTTAGAATAGCAGATATGGGCAGTGGCAAAGGGTATTTGACCTTCGCTTTGTATGACTACCTGACCCAAATTCGTAAAATTAATGCCCGTATCACAGGATATGAAATCAGGCAGGAGCTGGTGACTTTATGTTATGAAACAGCCATGCAAGAGGAGTTTGTAGGGCTGGCGTTTCAAGCCAAAAGTATTGAAAATGTTTCAGTTCAAGGTACTCAAATGGTCATCGCTTTGCATGCGTGCGACACTGCCACAGATTTGGCCATCGAAAAAGGAATCAGAGCTGGAGTCGAATATATTTTGGTTTCGCCTTGTTGTCACAAGCAAGTGCGAAAATCTATGAAACACAACAATGCGCTCTCCCCTATTATGATGCATGGTATTTTGGAAGAGAGACAAGCCGAACTCTTGACAGATGGCATAAGAGCATTGCTCATGGAAGCACACGGTTATAAAACAAAAGTCATGGAGTTCATTTCATCGGAACATACTGGCAAAAATCTATTGATTATTGGTGAAAAAGCTGAACCTAATCCTAATGCGCTTTTACAAGTCGCCGCCCTTAAAGAAATGTTCGGTATCAAAGAGCATTTTCTAGAAGTGCTTTTAAATTCAAAGATTGATTTATAATACTTTTTCCCATTTCAAATAAATCTATCTTATAGTTTTAACACAATAAGAGGTTTTTAACTATATATTTGTAATACTAATTATTTTAACATTACAAAAATTTATAATATAATATTTAGATTCTTATACTACTAAACCCAAATTTCGTATCGGCAATAAAATATAGAGATCACCATTGTTATAAATTATTATTAACTTTATTATTTCTAAGAGTTGGGATAAAAAAATATGACAATTAAAAATCATTTTACGCTAATTAAAGTTTTTTATACGACGCATTCATATTACACTTTTCAGCCCTGAAAGGGCGTCATAATTCAACGAAGGGTGTAGCCCTTCGGTGAAAGGATGTAGCCCTTCACTAAAAAGGGTATAGCCCTTCAGTAAAAAAAGACCACTTAAAATATAAAGCCCTGAAAGGGCGTAATATTTCAACGAAGGGTGTAGCCCTTCGTTGAAAGGATGTGGCCTTCACTAAAAAGGGTGTAGCCCTTCGGTAAAAAGGGTGTAGCCCTTCGGTAAAAAAAGACCACTTAATTCTACTTATGAAATTATGATGAATTGAGTTTTCCCACCACTTTATTGTTACCAATGACGATGTTC
>CAZBCV010000087.1:0-11969 GCA_964490495.1 uncultured Aureispira sp.
ACTTAAGTCAAGTAAGACCAGGTCTTTTAATTGAAGAAAATCGGGTATTGAAACTGAGAGATGACTTAGGCATTCACCCTAGTATGTCAGGTATGCATCGTTTGTTTGAAGAAGAAAAATTGTCCGTGATTCAATCCGTAGCTTACCCAAATCAAAACCGTTCTCATTTTAGGTCAACGGACATATGGAGCACAGGGTCAGATGCAGAAAAAGTAATTTCTACGGGTTGGACAGGAAGATATTTAGACGAAATATATCCAGAATTTCCAGATTTGTATCCCAATGAAGATGTTAAAGACCCTATTGCTATCACTGTAGGGAATGTAGTCTCTGAGACATGTCAAGGATCAATTGCTAACTTTGGATTTACACTGTTAAATCAAGGTTCGGTCAAATTTGTTGAAGAAACCGTAGCAGCACCCTCAGACAATTCGTGTTACAGTCAAGAATTGGAATATATCCGAACGTCTATCCAAAACTCCAATAGTTATGCAGATCGTGTATTAAAAGCCTTTGAAAAAGGGAGTAACAAAGTAGAATATCCCGATCCTAGAGTAGCTTCATTAGCCTCTCAACTCAAAACAGTCGCTCAACTCATATCTGGTGGCCTTCAAACAAAGATATACGTGGTGACTTTGGGCGGTTTTGATACACACGCCAATCAAGTCCAATTAGGTGAAACCAATTTGGGTACTCATGCTAATTTATTACAGACTTTAAGTGGAGCCATTGCAGCTTTTGTTGAGGATTGTAATGCTTTGGGAATAGGAGATCGAGTATTAGGAATGACTTTTTCAGAGTTTGGAAGACAAATAAAAGCCAATAATAGTTTAGGGACAGACCACGGAACAGCAGCACCTATGATGGTTTTTGGTAATTGTGCCAATCCTATCATAGTGGGTGAAAATGTAGAGATTTCACCTGACGTGGCCCCACAAGAAGGTGTACCGATGCAATATGATTTTAGATCCATCTATGCGTCCATTCTTATAGATTGGATGGGGGCTACTCAAGAGCAAGTTGAACAAGTATTATTTAGAGATTTTCAGCGCTTGCCCATTGTCAAAAATTGTAGTATTCCCATTTCGACCGATGAAGATACGTTTGATTTAAATGTCAAATTATCGCCTAATCCGACATCAGACTATGCTATCCTTGAGTTTTATAACAATTCACCTAAGGTACATTTGAGTTTGTCAAATGTTTTGGGTGCTCAATTGGAAGTGTATATTGATAGAAACAATTTGGACAAAGGACCACAAAGTATTACATTACCTATACATCATTTGGCGACTGGAAGTTATTATATTCGATTGGCCATTGGTGATCAGGTAAAGACTGTGAAGTTAGTGAAAATATGATGAATAGATATATGTTGAGCTTCTTTAATTTAAATAAATGTTGATAATTTTAGTTTAAACTAAACACTTGTATTGGTCAATAAAGCAGTGTAACCTTAGACATTAGCGCTGATATCAAATTTCTCAGATTTCATTACTATGCTCCTAATCCCACATCGAGAAACATCATGAGTGAAAAACCGCCAATAAAACCTAGTGCAGCCAAATCAGTGTGTTTATCAAGCTGTGTTTCTGGTATTACTTCTTCAACCACTACAAAAATCATGGCGCCTGCTGCAAAACTTAAGGCATAGGGTAGGAGAGGCCCAAAAAAATTGACGGCAAGGACACCTATCACAGCAGATATGGGTTCAACTATCGCAGAGGCTTGTCCATAAACAAAACTCTTTTTAGATGACATGCCCATTCTTTTGAGTGGCATTGCCACGGCTATTCCTTCAGGTATGTTTTGAATACCTATGCCTATAGCCAATATTACAGCTCCTGAGATAGTGGCTTCAGGTATGCCCGCTGCCACACCACCAAATAATACTCCAATGGCTAATCCTTCAGGGATATTGTGCAATGTGATGGCCAAAACCAATAGTGTCGTGCGTCGCCATGAAGTGTCCATACCTTCACTCACTTCAAAATTGATATGCAAATGAGGTAGGTTTTTGTCAATAATAAATATAAATAATGCGCCTGCGATAAATCCTATTGCTACAGGTAAACCTTTTAGAATACCCTCATATTCAGACATTCCTATGGCAGGCATGAGTAAACTAAAAAAAGCAGCGGCCACCATTACACCTCCAGTAAAACCCAACATACCATCAAGGGCCGCACGAGATACTGTTTTAAACAAAAACACCACTGAGGAACCAAGGGCAGTCATTAACCAAGTAAAAATGGTAGCATATAAAGCTGCCTGTGCCATGGGCAATGTCTCGAACCATGATATAATTTGATCTAACATATTTTTTTTAAATTACTAATTTTTATCTTTATGAGTATCTAACACATCATTTGAGTTAAATCTAAACTATCTATCTTATTTCGGTAAATACTTTATAAATGCTATATCAAAACTTATTTGTGGTGAATAATGTTGATTTATTTGTCAAATATTTTAAAGATTTATGGCTTATCCTCCTTTGGCTGAACGTATGAGGCCTAACAAACTAGATGATTATATTGGTCAGGAACATCTCGTAGGGCCAGGTGCAGTCCTTAGGAAGGCAATGGAATCGGGGAGTTTGCCCTCTATGATATTATGGGGTCCACCAGGCGTGGGTAAAACCACATTAGCCTCTATGGTGGCTCACGTTTGTGACAGACCCTTTATCAGTTTGTCTGCCATCAATAGCGGTGTCAAAGATATTAGAGAAGCCATAGATAAAGCTAAATCACAGCAATTTTTTACAAGACCTAATCCTGTATTGTTCATTGACGAAATTCATAGGTTTAGCAAATCACAACAAGATGCATTATTAGGCGCTGTGGAAAAGGGTGTTATCACTTTAATAGGTGCAACAACAGAAAATCCCTCTTTTGAAGTGATTTCTGCCTTGCTCTCAAGATGCCAAACTTATGTTTTAAAACATTTAGAAAAGCATCATTTGATAGCTATGATAGAGAAAGCATTAAGGGAAGATGAAGTTTTAAGTAAATTTAATGTCAATATCAAGTCAGCCGAAGCATTATTGGTGCTTTCGGGCGGAGATGGGAGGAAATTGTACAATTGTTTAGAGTTGGTTGTTAGTCAATTTCACACCAGCCAAACTGTAGATATTGATGATGAAATGGTCACTCAAATTGTTCAACAAAATATTTCGTTGTATGATAAAAATGGTGAGCAACATTATGATGTCGTATCAGCATTTATAAAATCGATGCGGTCATCAGATCCCAATGCCACGGTTTATTACCTTGCCAGGATGATTCACGGAGGTGAAGACCCAATATTTATTTGTAGGCGTATGTTAATTTTAGCTTCGGAAGATATTGGTTTAGCCAACCCTAATGCTCTCCTCATGGCTAATAATTGTATGCAAGCTGTTCACCAAATAGGTATGCCAGAAGGTCGGATAATAATGTCTCAGACAGCGATTTATTTGGCCTTGTCTCCCAAAAGTAATTCTACATACGTGGCCATTAATGAAGCCTTATCTTTTGTAGAAAAAAATCCCAATTTACCTGTTCCATTACATCTAAGAAACGCACCCACACGACTAATGAAAGAGCTTGATTATGGCAAAAATTATCTATATGCCCACAATTTTGAAGCCAGTAAAACTGCAATGGAATGTCTTCCAGAGTCTATAGTTGGTCAAACATTTTATGTTGCAGGGCAGAATGTCCAAGAAGAAAAATACAAGATATTAATAAAGACCTTGTGGGGGGATAAGTATAAAAATGATTAATTCCTATAAAAAAAAAAGCAGATGAACTTGTGTTCAACTGCTTTTTTTATGAATTCAAATGTATCTGTTACTTCATTTTTTCGGCAAAGTTAACATGGATTTCTCCAATAATTTTTTGAGCTACACTCACCATTTTTGATTCAGAAAGAGTAGAGACATTAAAAGCCAACATGAAAAGATAATTACCTCCAGCACTCCAATAAAATCTTCCTTGTTGGAATGAATAAGCACCTTCTTTATTGCCTACTTTGAAGGATTTGTATGGAATGGTTTCTTCTTGTCCCATCATATTTTCTCCTTCTTTAAGTTTGTTTTGAACATATCCTGAAATATATCCTGAATATTCTTCATATACTGGGTTGGTCATAATCTGAATTAAGATACCTGCATTAGAGGTATTGGGGTCATCCCATTTGAAAAAACACGCTTGAGATCCTCCACTTTCAGGGTCTGAGGAGTCCTTAAGAACTACCGGGTATGATATTTTGAGTATTTCCTGAAGTCTTTCAGGAGCTAACATTTCACAAGCTTTGGGTAATTTGAGTTTAGAAGGGTCAGCTATTTCGCCAGCCACTGCGTCTATATCCACGGAACTGCCCAATCCTATACTTCCATCGTTTTTACAACTGGTGAGAAGTCCAATAAATATCAATAAAATAAATATTCTCATGTTTTAAAATTTTTAATTTACGTAATAAAAGCGCAAATATATGAATAATTTATAATACGTAAGATAAATAAAGAATAATATTTTTAAATCACTCCAATTTGTGACTTAGATTAATGGTTCGTGAAGGGCTTCTTTAATTCTAATCAACCGTTGTAATAGAGGTTTCAATAGTTCTAAAGGAAGCATATTGGCACCATCAGATTGCGCCTCTGATGGATTGGGGTGAGTTTCTATGAATAGACCGTCTGCACCAACGGCTATAGCTGCCTTTGCTATTGTACTTATGAGACTTGGTTTTCCTCCAGTGATACCTGAGGGCTGATTGGGTTGTTGAAGTGAATGAGTACAGTCCATAATTACGGGGACGTCAAAGGATTTCATGATGGGAATACCTCTGTAATCTACTACGAGGTCTTGATATCCAAATGTCGTACCTCTTTCCGTTAATAATATTTTTTCATTGTTGCATTCTCTTACTTTATTGACAGCATGAAGCATGGATTCAGGACTCATAAATTGACCTTTTTTAATATTGACCACTTTGCCCGTATGTGCTGCTGCTGCAATCAATGAGGTTTGGCGACACAAAAATGCAGGAATTTGTAATATGTCCACATATTCAGCCGCCATAGATGCTTCTTCATCTGCATGGATATCTGTAGTGACTGGAATATTGAATTCTGTAGCTATGCGCCCTAATATTTTTAATGCTTTTTCGTCACCTATTCCTGTAAAAGAATGAATGGATGATCTATTGGCTTTCCTATAAGATCCTTTGAATACAAATGGAATATTGAGTTCTGTTGTAATTTTCACCAGTTTTTCAGCTATTTTAAGTGTCATATCTTCACTTTCTATGGCGCATGGGCCAGAAATCAAAAAAAAGTGAGGAGATGGCTTTGAAATAAGATGTTTGATAGCTGGAACTATTGAAAAATTTGTATCCGTCATAATGTTTTTTATGTAATATTTTTAAAGATTAGTAGGAGAAAGCATATTGAACTAAGTTGGCCCCCATTTTTAAAGCTTTAAGTCTCACTTCCTCTGGATTTTTGTGCACTTCCGGGTCTTCCCACCCATCTCCAAGGTCGGTTTCAAAAGAATAAAAACAAATTAATCTCCCTTCATGAATAAGACCATAACCTTTGGCGGGCTTTTTGTCATGTTCGTGAATCTTTGGAACACCATTTTCAAATTTATATTTTTGATGATAGATGAGGTGATTGAACGGTAGCTCCACGAAACTGAGTTCTGGAAATACTTTTTTCATGGCCACACGTACATAGGGGTCCATACCATAATTGTCGTCAATATGAAGAAAACCACCTGATATTAGATAGTTTCTTAAATTTTCGGCATCTGCGTTGGAAAAAACCACATTTCCATGACCCGTCATGTGTACAAAGGGATAATTGTACAATTCAGAACTTGATACATCTACCACACCATATTCCAAACTTAAATTTGTATTCAAAAATTTATTGCAAAAGGCTGCTAAATTGACCAAAGACGTAGGATTGGCATACCAATCGCCACCACCACTGTATTTCAATAAACCTAATTTAAGAGAAGGTGTCGTATTGGATATGAAAAATGGAATGAGAAAAATCACTAATATATTTCTTAACATATGAATATTTGACATTTTTAGCTATAACAATCTTAAGTTAAATTGGTTTCTAGTTTGCCTCAAAAATGAAAGGTAATCGAGCTTGAGGCTCATTGAATTTAGCAATATTTCGCACTTGATTGAATTTAGCTAAGGCACTTTTTTCTATTGGACTTAAAGAAATTATAGGTGATGCGGTGGCTTGTTCTTTACTTATTTCTTGGATTATTTTTGTTAAAAAGTCCTCTTTAATGGTTGGGAAATACTCTTGTTTATATTTTTCTATATTTGCCATTTTCGCTGCTGCACTGATAGCATCTTCTAAATCCCCGATTTCATCCACTAATCCTATTTTTAAAGCTGTTCTACCGGTCCATACCCGGCCTCTTGCAATGACTTTGGTACTATCAAGGGATAATTTTCTACCTTTAGAGACTCTGTCTAAAAAAAGGTCATAAATCTCTAATGTTGATTCTTGAAGCAATTCCCTTTCTCTGTCAGAAAGCTTTATAAATGGGTTGAGACCTGTTGCAAATTCATCAGTTTTTACAGTGTCGAATCTTATTCCCAATTTGTCATTACTCAATTTTGTTGCGTCTGGAAACATACTGAAAACACCTATGGAACCTGTCAGCGTATTAGGTTGAGAAAATATTTTGTCTGCTCCTGCTGATATATAATATCCGCCCGATGCTGCATAGTCTCCAAAAGAAGCAACGACAGGAATTCCCTTTTCTTTTATTTTTTCAATTTCTCGCCATATCACATCACTTGTAAATGCACTACCTCCAGGAGAATTCACCCTCAAAACGACAGCTTTAACATTTTCATCTCTTCTTATGTCGCCAAGTAATTTAAGATATTTGGCTTCCGAAATGCTACCGGGTTCATTAGTACCATACTGGATCTCACCTTCGGCTATTACTATTGCTATTTTGTCTTTTGTTTTAGGTTCTTTAGCTGGCTTAGATATGCTATTATATTTGTCAAGCGTCACATATTTTACCTTTTTCTTTTCTTTCAGGCCTAATCTTTTGTGCAAAAAATCATCTAATTGGTCCTTGTAGAACAAAGCATCGACCAGGCCGGAATTAAGAGCTCTTGTTGCCGTGCGACTTTCCAAATTAGCTATTATATTTTCAACTTTTTCTTCAGATAGATTTCTGTTCTTTACCAGTTGAGTGACCATTATGTCCTTCATATCTTGAAGAAACTCCCTAGTTTGGATTCTATTGAATTCACTCATTTCTGTATTTCTGAAAGGCTCAGTTGCACTTTTGAAATCTCCTGCATAAAATACATTCATTTCTACACCCACTTTGTCCAACATAGTTTTGAAAAAGGGTATTGTGGCTCCATATCCAATTAATTCTATGGCACCTTGTGGGTTTAAAAATATTGAATCAGAAACTGAGGACAATAAATATGAAGATTGTGTGTGGAAATCAGAATATGAATAAATGAATTTACCACTTTCTTTAAATTTTTCTAAACCCTCTGTTAAGGCTAATAACGTAGCTTGACCGTTGACCCACATTTTATTTTCTAATAATATGCCAGTAATTTTGTCATCTTCTGCCGCTGCTTCTAATAGGTCTAAGGTTCTTTGTAAGCCTATGCCAGGGCCAACCGGATTAAAGATATCCATACTTCCAGCTACATTGCCAGACTTTTCTGGAATTGACTCTTCAAATGTTAAGTGGAGAATTGAGTTTTTACTCACAGACTCTTTGTTGAATGCACTTGAGATACCCATGAGTACAAAAAACAAGACTACTGCTCCCATGGCAGCAAAAACGCCTAAACATGATGCTAAAAAAGTTGGAAAAAAAGATTTCATTATTTCTTTTAATTGTTTTAATAAAGGTGCAAAAATAAGCCCGTCAAAAGAATTTAATCAAATTTTATCGTCTAAATCATCAATTTTTAATACAAAACATGTATAATTGCCTATTATTTTGAAATTTTTATGTGATGGTCATCCAATTTATTAATACTATTGTCAAAAAAATAGGGGAAATGAGTTCGTTGCTCAGTTTAGTTTTAATAGGTCTAATCTGTATCGATGTGGTACTAAGATATACTTTTAATACTACTTACAATTGGGTGATTGAATTAGAATGGCAAGTTTTTGGGCTGATATTCCTTTTGGGTTCTGCCTACACATTTCAAGTAGATAAGCATGTTCGTGTAGATGTGTTTTACAATAATTTTTCGCAAAAATGGAAAAATGTTATCGACGTATTAGGAAGTTTATTTTTATTGATTCCGTGGTGTTGGGTAGGAATAGTTACATGTTATAATTATGCTTCAAATTCGCTTTATATTCGTGAGGGTTCGCCCAATCCTGGAGGACTTCCAGCATGGTATGTCGTTAAATTTGCGATAGTATTTTGTTTTATTCTTTTATTAATACAGGCTGTTACAATTATTTTTGAAAAAGTCCAAAAGCTATCTTCATGAGTTTAGAAATAGTTGCTTTAGTGTTATTTGTTTTTATTTTTCTAGTTTTATTAACTGGATATCCTGTAGCTTTTATTTTGGGTGGATTATCAGTGATAGTAGGTTGGATATTTGTACCAGACTTTTTGGATTTTCTGCCTTTGCGCATTATGGGTACTATTCAAAACTACGTATTACTTTCAGTCCCCTTATTTGTATTTATGGGTTTGACATTAGAAAAATCGGGTATTGCTGAGGATTTACTCAATTCCATGAGTGCTTTATTTGGACAAATTAATGGTGGTCTCGCTATATCTGTTATTATAGTGGGAACTTTGTTGGCCGCTTCTACAGGCATTGTAGGTGCAACAGTTATTTCTATGGGTTTGATTAGTTTGCCTATTATGCTTAAAAAAGGATATTCGCCCCAATTATCTTCGGGTATAATAGCGAGTTCGGGCACCTTAGGTCAAATTATACCGCCTTCAGTGGTTCTCATCCTGTTAGGAAGTGTGTTAAATGTGAGTATTGGGGATTTATTTAAAGCGGCTATGATTCCTGGCTTTATAATAGTGGTTTGTTATATTCTTTTTGTGCTCATTTACGGTAAAATCCATCCTCAGTCTATGCCTTCACTCACAAAGGAGGAATTAAATTTGTTTAAACAAGGAAATTTTAAATCACGTCTTTTTGAGTCATTCCTTTTTCCGTTACTATTGATATTTTTGGTTTTGGGCTCTATTTTTGCAGGTGTGGCTTCGCCCACAGAAGCCGCAGCAGTGGGGTGTTTGGGCGCCTTAGTTCTCACCTGGATAAAGAAAAAAATCTCATGGATAATGGTAAAAACTATATGTAAAGAGACTTCATTCCTCACATCGATGGTTTTTATGATACTATTGGGGGCGACTACTTTTGCATTGGTGTTTCGAGGATTAGGGGGAGATAGCATGCTCGTAGAATTTATTGAAAAAAGTCAATTAACAGGTTCGGAGTTTTTACTTTTGGTAATGTTAATAGTATTTATCTCTGGATTTTTTATAGATTTTATTGAAATAATATTTATCATTGTCCCGATAGTTGCACCCATTTTTGCTCAATTCCAAATAGATCCAATCTGGTTGGGTATTTTGTTGGCATTAAATCTACAAACTTCTTTCCTGACGCCGCCTTTTGGATTTGCCCTGTTCTATCTTAAAGGAGTGGCACCGCCTGAAGTGAAGACCATAGAGATGTATAAAGGTATCGTTCCTTTCATAAGTATTCAGATATTAGTTTTATTTCTTGTTTATTATTTTCCTGAATTGATTACAATAATGTTATAACCCCAAATGCATACGCTCTCTATAGTTCACATAATAGGTTTTTGTGTTTATTTTACTGTGTGAATTTATAATATTTGATATTAATAATACTACCTTTGTGCCCGTTTGGAAAAACAATTCTTGGATGGGAATGGTTTTAAAGCTGAAAATTTAATATTTAAAATAAAAATATCTTCATGGATAAGGTGAGTTTAGCGTTACAGCTTATTTTAAGTTTGTCAATTTTAGTTGTATTACACGAGATGGGGCATTATTTGCCTGCAAAGTGGTTTAAGACAAGAGTTGAAAAATTTTATTTGTTTTTTGATCCTTATTTTTCACTTTTCAAAAAGCAAATAGGCGAGACGGAGTGGGGTATAGGTTGGATTCCATTTGGGGGCTATGTGAAAATAAGTGGAATGATAGATGAGAGTATGGATAAAGAACAAATGAAATTGCCACCTCAACCATGGGAATTTAGGTCTAAAAAAGCGTGGCAACGGTTAATCATTATGGTAGGAGGTGTTACGGTCAATTTCATTTTGGGTATTCTATTGTTTGGCCTCATTACTTTTCATTGGGGAGATAACTATTTGAAGACCGAAAATGCAGTTTACGGTATGGTGGTAGATTCAATGGGAATGAAAATGGGCCTTCAAGATGGCGACAAAATCATAAAAGTTGGAAATACCCAAATTGAAAAATTTAATCCCGGCCTTGTAAGTTCTGAAATCATAATTAATGAAGCTCGTACTGTCACAGTAAATAGAAATGGTAAAGAAGTTGTTCTTACTGTATCAGATGAGTTGGCACAAGATTTAACCAAATATGAAAACAGAAATCAGGTGCTTTTTTCTCCACGTGGTAAATTGGATATTGCTCAAGTAGTGAAGGGAAGTCCAGCTGATGAAGCAGGCTATGAAAAAGAAATGGAAATAATTGCAGTCAATGACACACGAATAGATTTTGCACATGAATTTCCTCCTGTGATAAAGAAGAATGCCGGTAAATCCATAGAGATGAAAGTCGTTACACCTAATCAGGATACGCTTATCAAGTTGGTCAAAGTGTCAGATGTTGGCACAATAGGTGTTCAATTGGGAATGAAAGGCCTTGAATTTTCTACTGAGAAATATGGCTTTTTGCAGTCTATGGGCATGGGTTGGGACAAATCTATTAATTTTCTTACCAGCCAACTTAAAGCATTTGGTCAAATATTCTCTGGAAAAATCAAAGCTAAAGATTCTTTAGGAAGTGTGTTTTCAATAGCAGGTATGTTTGATTCTGGTTGGGATTGGCGTGTTTTTTGGACAATTACAGCAAGCTTATCTATACTTTTAGCTTTTTTTAATTTATTACCCATCCCCGCTTTAGATGGTGGTTATGTATTGTTTTTATTATGGGAAATAATATCGGGCAAAGCACCTGGTGATAAATTCATGGAAGTTGTTAATATCATTGGTTTTGTACTATTGATAGGCTTGATGATTTTTGCTTTAGGGTTAGATATTTCGCGATTCTTCTAAAAACTGTCTATCGTGGTCGATTATTTTAAAATTTTAGGTGTCAAACCTCAATTGGATATAGATGCAGCAGAATTGCGCAAGAATTATTATCGACTCAGCAGAGAATTTCATCCTGATTTTGGTGGTGATTTTGATGAAAATGAAGTTCAAGAACGGTTGATAAATTACGAGCTCATTAATGTAGGTTATGAAGTATTGAATGATAAGTGGAAACGAATCCAACATTTTTTGGAACTCAATGGTGCATTGGGTCATCCTGAGTATGAAAAACTTCCTCAAGATTTTTTGATGGAAATGATGGAAATTAATGAGTCACTATTTGAGTTGCAGTTGGAAGTAGATGAGGTTAAAAAGCAACAAGTACTTTCAAAAATAGAATTGGTGAAAAAAAACTTAGAAAATGATTTCATCTATTTTTCGTCATCTTTTGAAAATCAAGGAGATAAATTTTTAGCCATAGAAAAAATCAAAGAATATTATTTAAAATCAAAATATCTCTTGCGTATTCAAGAAAATCTTTCTACCTTTGCGCCCGATTCAAGAGGAATCATGGATTAAAAATATAATAATGCCGAAGTGGTGGAATTGGTAGACACGCTGGACTCAAAATCCAGTGCTAGCAATAGTGTGCGGGTTCGAGTCCCGCCTTCGGTAC
>CAZBCV010000088.1:0-11940 GCA_964490495.1 uncultured Aureispira sp.
TTCAGAATAGATTATCGGTGGAATGTCCTTAATTAATACTTTTTCACCATTAGTGACTTTGGTAAAATAGATTTCATATATAGTGGCTTTTCCTTCATTTTGTTGGAACCATACTCCAACTCCATCTATCCATGGACTTATTTTTATATCTAAAGCTGGATAAGATTTTGAAAAATTAAGATATCCACCATCACCTGTTTCTTTGTACCATCCCCGTTTTTCCATCCAGGATTTAACAAAATCAGGACCTTTAGGTACATCTCTATCAGCAAAAAGTTTTGTTATTGATTTTTCTAATTCATCTTCGTTTGGAATAAAAACTTCTCTTTCTAATTGCGGAATCAGTGTTTTGATATTTGATTCATATAACTTTTGTTTCCATGCTGATTTAGTACCTTCATCTATCATTATTGGATGCAATATTCCCACTAATAGGTTTTCATCAGGATATATTTCATTGTCTTCCATATCAATCAAACTAGTGTCTTCTTGTACCAAGAAAATATGTAATAGATTTCCTTCTGAATCTGCACAATACCAAACCAGTTTTTGCGCATAAATGGTCATAATAGGATGGTTGAGAAATGCATTGGACCATTCATCAAAAATCCATTTCCTGCCTGATGATAGAAAATTTGAAAGCCTTAATTCCTGCGTTTTTATTACGTCGTTAATTTCTTTTTGAATTTCAGTAAAAGAAGTTTTTGTTTCTTTATCAGTATCTTTAGGAAGTGACTTTCTGATTTTATTGTCTTCATCCATATACGATAAAGTAAAATCTTTATTTATAAATGCCCTGTACTCTTCACCATTTACATCAAATGTTTTGTATGTTCCTTCAAAATCAAAATCAGGAATAATCCTATCGCTCAATTGATCTTGTGTAATACCCAGTTCAGATGCTGCTGCATCTAAGGATTCCAAAGCTAATTTACTAATTTTAGGCTTCTTATTCGCCATTTTTCTAGAAATAACTTCTATGGATCTTAGTGCTTTATTTGTACCTATTACAGTCATTGCTTCTACTGCTTGTTCTGCAAGTCTTACTTTTTTATCCGTCAAAGCTTTTCTAAAAAGAGTATTTAATGATGCTACAGATTCATTGCCACCCAACATAGCTGACAATGTCAATAAGTATTTATATTTAGAGTTGTGCCCACTATCAGAAAATGCTTTAAGAACAAATCTTGAAAAACTTCCACTCTTGTTCTTATCTAACAAACAAATTAAGCTTCGGGCTTCAATGTCAGAATTAAGCCCTTTAGATCTTGCAATTCTATAAAAAAGAAACCTGACTTCTTCTTGGTTCATAATACTTCCATCATTCCAATAAAGTTTAGGCAATTCTTCTTCTTGAAAAAGCGATGTAGAAAACTTATTCAACTTACCTCTTTTTGACGCATGGTCAATTACTCCCAATGCTTCGTTTTTATCAAAATTATCCCCATATAATCGATCTTGTAATGTTTCGATAATCACATCTCTAGTATCATCATTTTTTTCAGAATTAATCTGTTGGAACAATGCTTCTTTTGCAGAATCAGTCTCAATATTAGTTAAAATAAGGGCTCCAACTATTCTTTGATTAACTGTTTTGCCATTTAACAAGGCAACTGCTTTATTTTCGATTTCGAATCCTTGAGTAGCTACAAGTTTTGCTACCTGAGCAATAATGGACTTATTTGTCTGTTGTAGCGCAAAATAGATTAGTCGATCACTGAAAACAGTATAATCATATTTTCCTATTTTTGTCAAAGTATCAACAAAATACTTTCGTCCAACTATAGATGGTAGTTTAAAAATTGCATCAATTAAAAGTGGCAAAGACTTTTCTTTCCATTTGTTTTCAATAAAATCAAGTAATCTTGTATGTAGAAAATCGGATTTCATTACTAGGTTATTGAAATATAGAAAGGCAGCATTTTCATCTTTTTCAAATAGATAAAGTGCAAAAGAAGTACTGTAAGAATCCCAAGTATTAAAAATCTTACTTTCATTTCCATTCTTAAAAAAGGTCTCTTGGTAGTAGTCTTTTATAATTTTGTCAATTTTTTGACTATAAATATTTCTTCCTTGTTTCTCAAGAACTTTGTAAATTTCAACAAATTTTGGTAAGTCAGCTCCTTCTCTATCTAAATTCGAAATGACTGTTTCTTCCCATTTATCTAAATCTTTTTCCACAAGGTATTTTGCACATTGTATATTTATTTGATCTATATTAGCATATTGTACATGATCCCATAAAAATTGGAAAATTATATCAGGCTTTAAAAAGGAATTGTTTTGCTCATATATAAATTGAAGAACCTCACTTTTGCTATTGTTGTTGGATGTTTTAAACAATTCAGAGCACACATATGAGCAATTTAATTCTAAATCAGATGATTTTGATAAAAAATATCCAAAACTAGTTAATTCAGAATTTAGATTTTTATCCCCAAACTTATTTTTTATTAAGTTGGAAGAATAAGAATTAAATAATTTTTTAACTATCACATCTTCTAAAAAACCTTGACGTTTTAAATAACCAATGTACTTTAAAATATTTTCATGATTTGTCTTCCCGAAAATATAATGTAAACCTGTGTAAACCGCACCTGATAAATGATTATCCAAGTTATCAGGTTTTAATACTTGACCCAAAAATGCCCCGTAATCTTTAAAAGATTCATCCAAATCATTCGTAAAGTATCGAAAAACGTTATTTAAATACCATGTTAGTAATAAGTTATATTTCGAATCATCATAAAGATTTTCAAAATCATTTACTTTATTCTCGAGTCTGCTGGCATATTCCCTTACTAATATTGCATCATTTTCATTGACATTTTTATTATGTCTCAAGTGATTTACTATCCACTTATCGGTCAGTTCTATAATGTTTTTTTTAGTATCTATGGTCATTTTTTTAATATTTTGATTGATTCAATAATTCCATCACAACGCAATCTCCTTACAAGCACGATAAATATCTTTCCAATCTTCTCTTGGTTTTACTACCGTCTCTAGATACTCTTTCCAGACTACTTTGTCTTGTACGGGGTCTTTGACGATGGCACCTACCAATCCGGCGGCGATGTCGTGCGCATTCATCACACCATTGCCAAAATGTGCTGAGAGCGCCATACCATTATTTACTACGGAGATGGCTTCTGCAGTGCTCATGGTACTTGATGGGGATTTTATTTTGATTTTTCCATCTTCGGTGACACCACTTCTGAGCTCTCGAAAGATTTTGACCACTCTTTGGATTTCTACCAATGCAGGGATTTCAGCGGGCAATTCTAAGTTTTTGGACAAGCTGCTTACCCTTCTTTTGACGATATCTGCTTCTTCGGCAGCGGTTTCTGGTACGGGAAGGATTACGGTATTGAATCTTCGTTTTAGGGCTGCGGATAATTCGTTGACACCTTTGTCACGATTGTTGGCTGTGGCGATGACATTAAATCCTCTGACGGCTTGTATTTCCATATTTAGCTCAGGTATAGGCATCGATTTTTCTGACAACACAGTAATCAATGTATCCTGAACATCCGCTGAAATGCGGGTTAACTCTTCTATTCGGACCAATTTACCATCTTTCATACCTTTCATGAGTGGTGTTGTGACCAATGCTCCTTCTGACGGACCTTCTGCCAGTAGTTTAGCATAATTCCAACCGTATCTGATGGCTTCTTCGCCGGTGCCTGCTGTCCCTTGTATGAGAAGAGATGAATTGCCGCTGATGGCTGCTGCAAGATGCTCGGAGACCCATGATTTGGCCGTGCCAGGAAGTCCGTACAGCAATAATGCGCGGTCAGTGGTGAGCGTGGCAACTGCTATTTCCATCAGTCTGCGACTACCGATATATTTGGGACTGACTTCATAGCCATTTTTCAGTTTTCCGCCCATGAGATACAAGACTACCGATTGCGGGGACATATTCCACATAGCCGGAATATGGCCGCTGTCTTGTTTTTTGAGCTCTTCGAGTTCTTGTGCATATACTACTTCTGCATGCTGACTAAGTATGTTATTGTTCATTACAAGGTGATTTTATAAGTTCGAGATAGATGTTTTTATTTCTATACAGGTTTTTACAGGTTGATATACATTTTTAATCCAATATTCTTTAAAATGGTCACTAACTGCACTTTGATACATCTCTTCCAGTCTAGAAAGTGTAGATTTATGAAGATGTTTGGCCATAAGTTGATTGATTTTATCGTAATAATGGTTTTTGTCCACGACCAATGATTTATAGCTTGCTTCTACCATTTTTATAGAAAAATAAGGTGACCAATCTTCATCTTTTGTCGGATGTTGTGTGATGACTTGTGCTTCCAAAAATAATTTTTCTTTAATCACATATTCTTCAAATTTTTTTCCTTCGCTGTATTGAAGTAATGAATATTTACGATCATGTGTGTCAAACTTTAGGATAAATTGTAAGAGTTCTTGGTCCTTATAGTTTTTGACATTTTCCGACAAGGCACTTAAAAAAATAGAGACTTCTTTGCCTTCTATTTTGGTTTTAAATTCTTTGTGAGTCATCAGATATTCGAAGGTTTCTTGTTTGCTTTTTTCCAATAATGAAGACACAATATCTAATGGCATTAAAGAAAGCAGCTCTGAGAACCAATAAATCACATCAGTTTTAAACAATGCTGGATCAGGATTTTTTGGGTCGATACCATAAATTTTGAGCATGTTTTCTGTATTTAAATAAGCATCTTCGGCTGTTGGTAAGTGGATAACATTGTTTTTTTCACCCGTCAAAAGCCCCATAATGCCTGATTTTTTCTCTTGGCCTATGTAGTTTTGTAGGTGATGAAGAGTAGAAAGATACAATTTGCTTTTGGTATCTTTTAATAATACTTTTGCTAGTAATCCTCTACATTCTATTTCTGTTTTCTTTTCTTTTGGGTGTGCGACAAATTCATTTTCGTACAATGATAACAAAAATGATAACTCTACTGGCTGAGTTTGTACTGACAATATTTCTATAATGGTTCTTTTGAAAACTATGGTTTCCGTTGGCCAATCTGCTGTGAGTAATGATAAAGATTGATTGACATTTTTGGTTCTCAGTTCAGAAATGAAAGTGCGTCTTTCCTCTGGGCTACCTTCTTTCCATTGATTTATGACATCAGACTGGAGTTCATTGACTTTAAAGTCAGGCTTAAGGGGTAAGATGGCTTTGGCTCTTTCTCCCAAAATAGCCATGATTTTTTTTCTTGTATTTTTGGAAAATCCTATACCGAGATTGATGATAGATAATATGATGTCAGGGGCAGCAATTTTCTTTTGATCGATAACTTTATCCAACCATAACTGTAGTAAATTTTCTTTTTCGTAATATCCTGTTTCGGCAATACGCATGAAAATATTTTTTGTAGGAATATCTATATAAGATTGGGATTCTGATATTTGGCTATAGCCAATATTCTCGAGTTTGTGTGGCAAAGTGCCAATTCGACTGTATAAATGATGGATGACCGCTGCTTTTAGTAGCGTAACTTCTGCTGTTTCTTGACCGATGCTTACCCATTCTGATTGGATATCTTTAGGCAATATTTGTATATCCAAAGGCTTTTTGTCCGTACCTAACAATGCCGAACTTATGATTTCTGACCAAGATTTTTTCATATCAGTACATATTTGTTATCCATAAATAATCCTAAAGGTATCATTTTATTATTTCTTATAACTACAGCTGTATCATAAAAATCTCCTCCGGATATGGCTAACCAATTGATCATCTTGTCCGCATCGAGTTCGGGCACTATCTCAATGAAATAATTATCTCTATCTGTGGCAACATATTTATCTTGATCTAATATTGGACGGATATCCGAAACGAGACAACAAATATCGGTTGCAAATGGATATGTGGCATAAGTCTCTGCCAAAAATATAAACAATTCGTTGATGTTTTTAAGACAAATTGGAGAATGGGGCAATTGGTCCAATATACGATTTTGTAATTTTATGACTGCTCTTTGTGGCCATACGGAATGAAAAAACACAACGCCCGCTTCTATAATTGAACCCTTTACTACCGAAATGTCTAAAGGAGCAAATCGTGTTCCAAAATTCAAAATTATGGCACTCCTTTGGGTGTTCATGCCTTTGAGCCACGATCTTTGGATAATGATATCTTCTTCTTGTGTAGTCTCTTGACCTACAACAACCCAAATATCTTTGATGATCTCAGCAGATTCATTCGCCAAAAGTTCTTTGGGAGACTGACTCCAGCCAATCAGTGATTTAATGGTTTGTTGCCATATCTCGGGTAAATTAGCAAAGTTTTGGAAAGCCGATGTGAGCAAAAACATTTTTGACAATATGACCAAAGCTTCATTCTGCCAAATATGATTTTCTGCATAATAATTGATTTTACCTAAGGCTTTTACCCACGAAGCAAGACCTGGCGCTTTGGCATCTATCATACGTGCTGCTGTTTTATCAAAAAATGAGGGGTCTTTGGCTTGCAATTGTAATAATCCATTGCGGACCAAGTCGCTGATCCAAAGGTTTAGCTCTTCTACACCTGCTTCTACTGACATCATTCGCTCATCGGCCCGTTTTTGTTTAGATTTTTCGGCTTTGGCGATGTCTTCTTCGGTTTGTTCTTTGGATTCAGCGGGTATTTCAGCCTTGGCTACCCGCTTGTCCATCCATTCTACTACCCAAGATGGTTCGGTATCTTGGCATACTGCGGTTGGGTCGTTGGCCCATAATAACATAAGCCCAATACCATGTTTGCAGGGGAATTTACGGGATGGGCAGCTACATTTAAAAGCAATATTTTGAATATCTATTTGGGTTCTGTAGGGTTTTGATCCACTTCCTTTGATTTCGCCCCAGAGGGATCTTTCTGAAAATGCAGTACTGAGCCATTTGTTTTTACCAGACAATACTTTGCCAGCCTTGAGAGATGCTTCGTCAGGTGCGAGTGTTTGTATTTGTGATTCTGCAAATTTCAAAAAGAATAAATTTTCTAGCCGTAAAGATAAAATAAATTTTTTATAAATACTTAAATTTTTCAAAAAAGTATATCTCAATGACATAGCTATTTATAGGCAATGATGTGCGAAATATTCACATAAATGCTTGCAGATTTAGGTCTTGAGTTTGTCCTTTTTGTAAATCAAAAAATAAATAATAATGAGAACAATAAAAGGACAGTATAAAAACTTATTCTTGTTGAATTTCCTCCAAAGCATACAGTAGTCGATTTTTTGCATTAGCTTGTGAACCAAAAATGGAATGTTTCAAAACACCTTTATTATCAAAAATAAGCCAATGAGGCGTTCCTTCTGCATGATATTGTTTGTAGTTGTGGGCATTTTTGTCAATATAAATTTCAAAGGGTGGAACACCATCTGTGAAAACTTCATTTATTTCTCTTGCGCTGAAGCGGTTATTATTAAACTCGATGTGCACTACAACTAATTGAATAGCGCTAAATTCCTTTGACAATTGATAGGCTAAAGGCAAAGCGCGCGCCGTGCAACCCAAACAAGATGTATGATAAAACAACAATAAAATGGTCTGATTTTTGTACAAATCAAATATATTTACTGGTTTTCCATCAAGCGTATATAAGTTTAGACTCATAAGATTGATATTTGAAGAAAAGTGATCATTACTGACCAATTAATGCAAAAGTAAGTGATTATGTTCACATTTTTATATGACTTAAATCATCATCATTAAGAAATAAAAAAAATAATTTTGTAATTGCAAAAAAATGTAAAATATGTCCAAAAATAATGGAATAAGCGAATCTATAGCCCTCAAGGAAAAAAAAGCCAAACCGTTATCGGAGGGTGATATCACAATGGGAAATAGTGAGCAAGAAAAGAGAGAAGATACCATCAATAGAAAAATACGTAAGAAAATATATAAAAATGCTGTCGTATTAAAAGACAGACTTGATGCGGACGAAACATTAAGTGTGGAAGATAAAAAAGCACAGATAAAATCTTTTTTAGACAATTTTCCAGATGAAGAAAAGAGACATATTCTAGAAGTACTCATAGAAGAATACAAAAGTACATCTAAGTCACTCAATAAAGACTTGGTCTTGGCCGAAGGGTGGCAAGAAGGTGGCTATCCGTATAAATATTTGATGGGGCGCAAAAACTATGAAGTATATAAATATGATCTTCAAGTGGAATTACTAAAGCTCCAAGCTTGGGTTAAGGAGACGGGTGCACGTGTCATTATTCTCTTTGAAGGTAGAGATGCTGCTGGCAAGGGAGGTACAATCAAAAGAGTGATGGAACACCTTAATCCACGTGGTGCGAGAGTAGTAGCGCTTGAAAAACCTACAGATGAAGAACGGGGTCAATGGTATTTTCAAAGATACATAAAACATTTGCCCACTAAGGGTGAGATAGTGCTCTTTGATAGGTCTTGGTACAATAGAGCAGGTGTGGAACGCGTCATGGGCTTCTGTACACATGAGGAATACAATGAGTTTATGAGACAGTCACCGGAGTTTGAACGCAATCTTGTCCGAAGTGGAATAATACTTGTCAAGTTTTGGTTTTCGGTGAGTCAAGATGAGCAAAAACGTCGATTTAAAGATCGAGAAAAGCATCCACTGAAACAATGGAAGCTTTCACCCATTGATAAAGCTTCTTTGGATAAATGGGATGATTATACCAAAGCCAAAGAAAAAATGTTTTATCACACAGATACTTCTGACGCTCCGTGGACAGTGGTAAAGTCCAACTGTAAAAAACGAGCAAGGCTCAATGCCATGAAGTACATATTACACAAAGTGCCTTATGACAACAAAGATGAAAAAATGATTGGCCGTATAGACCCGCTGATTGTGGGACGTTCCAATGTCATCTATGAAATAGGAGAATCAGGAGGCGATTTGATAGGGTGATTTTTGTAAGGAATTCTTCCATCACCAAGTCTTCACTTGAAAAGGATATCTTACTTTATATTCGGCTTCAATCAGATATTTCAAAACACTTTTTAATTCGTCCATATTTTCTTTTGAAGTGGCCGAAATCAAGACATTAGGTAAACTGTATATATTTTGAAATTTTTCGGAAATATCTGTCAATATTTCAGCTTTTGTGCTACTGTCCAAATAGTCATCAAAATGTAATTCTTTGTACAGATCTATTTTGTTAAACACCATAAGAGTAGTCTTTTGCGCAGCACCTAAATCTTTTAGTGTATTCTGAACGGTTTCTATATGGTCTTCGTGCTGTGGATGAGCTACATCGATGACATGAATAAGAATATCTGCTTCACGTACTTCGTCTAATGTGGACTTAAAACTCTCTACTAAGTGGTGTGGTAATTTGCGAATAAAACCCACTGTATCTGACAACAAAAACGGCATAGTGTCCCACACCACTTTCCTTACAGTGGTATCTAAAGTGGCAAAAAGTTTATTTTCCGCAAAGACGTCACTTTTGCTCAACACATTCATGAGGGTCGATTTGCCTACATTGGTATACCCGACCAATGACACCCTTATTAGTTCGCCCCGGTTTTTTCTTTGTGTTTCTGTCTGCTGATCTATTTTTTCTAATTTTTTCTTCAGGAGGCTGATTTTGTCTCTAATGATACGTCTATCAGTCTCTATCTCTTGTTCGCCCGGACCTCGCATACCAATACCGCCACGCTGTCTTTCAAGGTGTGTCCAAAGGCCTCTCAGTCGGGGCAAAAGATACTGCATTTGAGCCAACTCTACTTGTGTTTTGGCTTGTGCAGTTTGAGCTCTTTCGGCAAAGATGTCAAGAATAAGGGTACTCCTATCTACTATTTTTACTTTAAGATACTCTTCTAGAAAACTATTTTGTTTACCAGTCAAGTCTTCGTCAAAAATGGCCAATGTTATATCTTCATTTTCCTCTATGAAGTCTCGGATTTCATCCAATTTTCCACTACCTACGAAGGTTTTGACATTGGGATGTGGTATTTTTTGAGTAAATATTTTTTTGGTAATGGCACCGGCTGTCGTGGCTAAAAATTCTAATTCATCCAAATGCTCCATGACCAGAGCCTCCTCTTCTGCTTTGGTGATGACACCAATGAGAACACAATATTCTTCAGTTCTTTTTAATCCTTTTTTTTCTTCCTTACCTACTTTCCACGCGTCTGACATCTATGTGTTATGTTATAATTTTTCTAAAAGGGCTTCTAAAGATACTTTTTCTTTTACATTTCCAACAATTTCAGATATTTTTATCCTTTGCTGTTCTAATGTGTCTCTGTCTCTCAGTGTGACTGTATCATTCTCTAAAGTCTCAAAATCTATCGTTACACAATAAGGTGTACCTATGGCATCTTGTCTTCTATATCTTCGACCAATGGCGTCTTTTTCATCGTACTGACAATTGAAATGCAACTTGAGTTTATTGTAAACCTCAGTGGCTTTCTGTGTCAACTCTTCTTTGTTTTTCAATAATGGAAGTACAGCTATTTTTACCGGGGCTAAAGCGGGATGCAATTTCATGACTATCCTTGTGGAAGTGTTGCCATCTGCATCCGGGACTTCTTCTTCTTGAAGGGCATTGGCCACCATAGCCAGGAACATTCTGTCACAACCAATAGATGTTTCTACAACATAAGGCACATAATTTTCATTGAGTTCAGGGTCGAAATATTGTAATTTTTTGCCCGAAAGCTCTTGATGTTGACTTAAATCAAAGTCTGTCCGAGAGTGAATACCTTCCAATTCTCTAAATCCAAAAGGAAACTCAAACTCAATATCTACCGCCGCATTGGCATAGTGCGCGAGATTGTCGTGATCATGATAGCGCAATTTTGAAGGTGAAGTTCCTATAGCAGTATGCCATTTGAGTCTAGCCTCTTTCCAGTAAGCATACCACTCTTGGTCAGAGCCTGGGCGAATAAAAAACTGCATTTCCATCTGTTCGAACTCGCGCATACGGAATATAAACTGACGGGCTACTATTTCATTTCTGAAGGCTTTACCTATCTGAGCTATTCCAAAAGGTATTTTTTGTCTTGTGGATTTCTGTACGTTAAGGAAGTTGACAAAGATGCCTTGAGCTGTTTCTGGTCGCAGGTATAATTTGCCCTCTTCACCTGCTATATTACCCAATTGAGTATTGAACATCAAATTGAATTGACGCACTTCAGTCCAATTGCGAGAGCCACTTTCAGGACAGACTATGTCATATTCTTTGATCATATTGCCGAGCTCTTCCATGTTGCCATCACGCATAGCATTGGCCAATCTTTTGAGACTCGCGTCTATTTCTTTTTGGCGCTCGAGTATGCGATCATTTGTTGCTCTAAATTGAGCTTCGTCAAAGGCATCACCAAATCTGGTTTTTGCTTTTTCGACGTCTTTAATATTTTTGGCTTCTATTTTTTCTGCATAGCCTTCTATGAGTTGGTCAGCACGGTATCTTTTTTTAGAGTCTTTGTTGTCCACCAAAGGGTCGTTAAAAGCGTCCACATGGCCTGACGCTTTCCAGGTTTTGGGATGCATAAATATAGCTGCATCTATACCCACAATGTTTTCGTGCATGCGCACCATAGATTTCCACCAATAATCTTTTATGTTGTTTTTGAGTTCGACGCCATAAGGACCATAGTCATAGACAGCGCTGAGACCATCATATATTTCAGAAGATTGAAAAATAAATCCATATTCCTTGCAGTGTGCAATCAAATTTTTAAAATCCATATATATTTATATTAAGAAAAATCAAAGATTAATGTAATGAAAGCGCAAAAATAAAGCCAATCTTTGAGTTATAAGGCATTTTTAGGGTTTAATATAAAAAATAGAAGAAAAATGTTTTGTAAGAAGGGGTTGATATTGGGCTCTATGTTGTTTTGTATGGGTAATCATTTATGATAATTTTTGTACATATAGTTTGTTTAAGTGATTGTTTAATCTTCTTTTTCTTTTGCCCACGCTAAAGTCGTGGCAGGCTTTGATGCAAA
>CAZBCV010000089.1:0-1455 GCA_964490495.1 uncultured Aureispira sp.
TAATTATATACGCGCACCCCATTGACCAAAAGTAGGTTTTGGTCAGGGAGTCCTCCCCGGGCAACTACTCCAGATAGTCCTTCTGTGATAGGTTGAAACCCCGCTTTAAACTGCAAGGCTTGTAATACATCTGGCTCTCCAGCCAGTGAAGAGAGCCGCTTGATATCTGCACTCGTTACCTTAAACGTGCCTAAATTTTGTGAAGTTTTTATATCTTTTGTAGAAATAATAATTATTTCATTACTGATATATGGCGTAAGTTTTATAATCTGAATATCTTGCGTATTGAAATCCTTCAATGAAATATATTTAGTGTTGTAACCTAAATTTCTAAATTCAATTAATGTATTATCCTTCGGGTTAATTTTTATTTCAAAGTATCCATTGACATCGGTATCTATGATTTGAGTATTATAAATACAATAACTTCCCAAAAGGGCTTCATTGCTTAAACTATCAAGAATATAGCCCTTCAAACTATTTTGAGCATTTATTTGAATAGAAATAAAGAGGAATAAGAATACTTTATTCATAAATAATTTTTATTTAAACGAAATTTTAAGAAAATTATTTTTGAAATTACGTATTAAAAAATTAGAAATTTTATATCTCCATTTTATATAAAACTGATTAAACCAAAATCTATCATTATTGATATTGACTTATTTCGATTTTTCTTTTATTTGATATTTTTTAAAAGCCACTTCAAAATATTAAAGCAAAATTTTGAAGTGGCCCTCAAAAAATTTACCAACAGTTGTCGCATACAGCAGGATCAGTTTCACCACAGTCTTCTACATCTGGTGTACCTGCCTCATGTTTAGCAAGAAACCAAATTAAAGGATTCCAACTAGGCTCTCCTGGTATTAAATTGGAACAACATACAGATCCAGTAGCTGTAATTCTAGTAATTTCTAATTCTTTACAATTACTACAAGTTTGCCATTCCCATTGGAAGTTTGAATTTCCTGTAACATAAGCATCGGTTTTTATAAACAAAGGTCCATTTGTTCTAGTTGTATATAACCAATACCTTCTAAAATTAGTAATATTATGCTTCCAACCTTGTTGCCACTCCCATGCTATAACTTGACTATTATTGTTTCTAACTGGATTAAAACTTACATAAGTTCTAACTCCAGCGTTGAAGTGTTTATCCCCATCATGTGTGTAATTTCTTGTAAAAGAAAAATCATTTTGGGTACAAGTTCTACTTTCGACTTGTTGACCCTCATTATATACATAGTAAAGAAGATTATCTCTTTTTTCTGCATTAATACTAAACAACTTTACAGCATTTATAAATTCTTGCAAATTTTTATTTTGAAATTCAGAAATATGAAATTCATATGAATTAAAAACTATACTCTCATTATAGTAGTAAAAACCCTCTGGATTACTAACTTTTTCATAAATTAATACAGAATTGAAATTATCATTTCTTTGATAAAATAA
>CAZBCV010000089.1:1465-11795 GCA_964490495.1 uncultured Aureispira sp.
TTTTTTATCTCTTCAAGGCTATTTTGTTCTCCTTTTTCATTCATCTCCACAAAAAAAGACCTATAACCAAAAGATTTTTCAAATGCGGTAAGTTGTTCAAGACTTAGCAGACTTATTAAATTAACAAACTCAGTAAATGCGGAGCTAGTATTAAACTTTAATGTACCATTTTTAACTTCTACATACTTTTCATTAAAAAGATTCCTTAACTTCGACAATTCATCAATAGAAGCCTCTTCCCTCGCTTCTTGTTTAATATTTGAAGGTATACCCTTTTCCGATTTCTCTTGCTCCACATCGTTTTTTTGACAAGAAATAACCGCCACAGAAACAAGTAACATAAATAAATAAAATAAATTTTTCATTTTAATAAAATTTTTTGTTTTAAAAATAATTAATACACGTATCAAATTTTTCTGCAGATATTTTTGATATGGCAAAGGTCAAAACATTTTTCTTAAAAAATATCATACTTTTAAGAATTAATTATTACTTTTGCAGTATAAATAATTACTTTTATGGATTTTATTCTAAAAAACATTGAAAAATTAAGAAAAGATAAGGGTTTTTCTCATGAATATATGGCTCACAAACTAGATATCAGTCAGAGCTCTTACTGCAAAATAGAAAAAAATATTACGAAGTTGTCCGTTGAAAGGCTCTTCAAATTAGCTGAAATTTTGGATACCAAAGTGGCTGAAATTCTAGGTTTGGACGTTTCCAACCAATTTAATCAAACCACCAAAGACCAATCTACAGGTTACCTCCAAAAAATAGAAAACTTTTATCAAGAAAATAAAGAACAAAACCAAAAAATCATTGAAATGTATGAACTCAGACTGCAAGACAAAGAAGCAATTATTGAACAATTAAAAGCTCAAGTCAATACCACCCCTAAAAACTTACCTAAATAGAATAAAAAGCCCCTTTCCAACACACGTCGAAAAGGGGCTTTTATTTTGTATCTATGACTTAGCTTATTCTGCTGCTACAGGAGCTTTAGCTTCTACCATTATTTGCAATTTGATTTCATCATTGATGAATTTGTCACCTAAATTATCAAAAATGCTTTTTGAACCGTAGTTTACAGCCCAATCCGTTCTATTGATAGAAAACTGCTCAGACGTCACTACTACATTTGTATCAGTGATAGTAATATTTGCAGGAATAGTCACTTCTTTAGTGATCTCTCTAATGGTCAAATTACCTTTTACATCGCTATTATAAGTTTGGCCCGTAGTCGGAGTTACACTTACGATTTCAAATTTTGCAGTAGGATATTTGGCTACATTAAAAAAGTGGTCAGCATCTTCTGGTTTGCTCGTACCTTTAAGGTGGCTTTCCAAATATGCTTTGTCGTCACCCGTCAAGTCCAATACATTAATAGTGTTCATATCGAATGTAAAACTTCCTGCTGTAACAGCACCATTGGCCACAGAAAGAGTACCTTCTGATATGCTAATAGTTCCATTGTGCTCGCCTGTGGGCTTGCTTCCTGCCCAATTGATCTTCGCTGCGTCAGGTGAAACCATATAATCTACTCCGATAGCTTCTGCTGCGGTTTCAGTGGCATCTGCTGCTGCCGGGGCATTGTTTTTGCATGATGTGAATGCCAAAACTACTATTGATAAAATAAAAAAACTTGATAAAAATCTCATAAAAGTTAATGTTTGTTTAGAAATAAAAAAATAAAACAATCTACGTCATAATGCCTTTTTACAATAAGAACTTTCCAATAACTGAAATAAGATCAATTATGTTTTATCAGAATTGCTAACATATCACAACGACTTGTTAAGCATTTCTTTTACTACATAAGTTTTGACTTGGTTGATGCTGTTGAGGATTCTCACGTTGGAAGGAAGCTTCAGTTTTTGGCTTGATGTCTGAAATCCAGAGATGAGTATTTTGGCTTCTGGTACGTTTTTGGCCAAATCATCAATATAAGGTTGTAAGGGTGTTTCCGAAAAACTATCGTTAAATATAGTAAAGATAAAATGTGGTTCAAAAATATTTTTTCCTTCCAAAACATCTATTATGGGAACGTTGGTACCCAAGTTAATCACTTTGACATCATTCTTAACGAGTATATACTGTAGATAGAGAAGGCTTAATTCGTGAGTTTCATATTCTGGTAAATAAATTAAACATCGCGTGCTGGTGAAATTTTCGCATGTAATTAGTTTATCTATTTCAACGACTATCTTCCTCTTGATGATATTGCTCACAAAATTTTCATGGACACTTTTGACCGAACCTGCCATCCACATCGTACCGAGTTTATCCAAAAGCGGGTATAATACATTGTTGATGGTTTTTTCAAACCCATCAGCTTCGATTTGATGCTCAATGATAAGATTAAACTTTGACTCATCCAACTCAAACATAGCCAACATCATAGAGTCTATCTGATCTTCAAAGCCAAAACCCACATCTGTCAATTCTGCCACTTTATGTTTGATCTCGTGATCTGTCATTTCGGCAATCTTAGAGATTTTTACTCCTTTTCTGTTGAGCAAACTAATATTGAGAATTTTTTGCAAGTCCTCGTCCCTATAATATCTTATATTTGTATTCGTCCTATTGGGTTGAAAAATACTGTAGCGTTTCTCCCATATTCGGAGCGTGTGAGCCTTAATGCCCGACAAACTTTCCAAATCCTTGATTGAATAAGCTACCATTATATTATTAAAGACTATTAGTTAACAATTTTGATTGAATCTGCTGAAAAGCCATCTTTTATGTCCATAAAAAATATCTGAAGGACTATAGGTTAAAACTTAACAGTTAGCGAAAACACTAAAACACAAAAAATGTTTATTAATTTTTAAATTGAGGTGATATTTGATGGTTAAACTTAGTTAAATATTAATAGCCTATAATCATAATTTCAAATTTATTCTTTCATAATTGGGTTTAAAATAGGTGTTAGCTTATATTTTTTATTTTTGTTCAAAAATATTTTTTGTTTTATCTTTACACTTTTAAAAATTAAAATAAAAACAACATGTTGGATCAGAAACCATGGCTCAAAAGCTATCCCGCTGGTATTCCTGCTCAAGTGGATGTATTTCAATATGAAAGCCTTTTACAATTTGTAGAAGAATCCTTTAAAAAATTTCAGAATAGACCCGCTTTCGAAAACATGGGCGTTTCTATGACTTATGGAGAAATTGATAAAGCCTCTTCACATTTTGCAGCCTATCTGCATTCACGTGGCCTAAAACCAGGTGACAAGATGGCCCTCATGATGCCCAACTGCCTACAATATCCTATTGCCATTTTTGGCGCACTCAAAGCTGGTGTAATCATTGTAAATACCAATCCACTATACACACCCCGAGAAATGCAATATCAATTTAAAGACAGTGGAGCTAAAGCCATTGTCATATTAGAAAATTTTGCAGCTCAGCTACAATCCATCATAGATCAAACAGATATTGAAATAGTTATCATAGCTCAATTGGGCGAAATGTTAGGATTGCTCAAAGGAAGTCTTGTGAACTTTGCTGTGAAGTATATCAAAAGGATGGTGCCCAAGTATGAACTATCCAGCACTGTTTTTTTTGCACATACTCTCAACGAAGGTAAAAAGTTCAAAATAAAATCCTTTGACAACTGTCGAGAAGATGTCATCGTCCTTCAATATACAGGTGGAACAACGGGACTATCCAAAGGAGCGATGTTGACCAATGGTAATTTATTGGCCAACATGATACAAATCAAAACATGGATGCAAACTGATGTTTCGGATAGAGGAGAGACTATTTTGTCGCCCTTGCCATTGTATCATATATTTGCCTTTGCTGTCAATGGTTTGGCAGCTATGAGTTATGGAGCCAAAACTGTTCTGGTGACCAATCCACGAGATTTATCCTCTGTAGTAAAGGAATTTAAGCGACATAAAATCAGCTTGATGACAGGACTCAATACACTATTTAATGCTTTACTCAATAATGAAGATTTTTGTAAATGTGACTTTTCTTCTCTCAAAGCCGTGGTGGGTGGTGGTATGGCCATCCAAAAATCCGTGGCAGACAGATGGAAAGATGTCACCGGTTGTCCTCTCACAGAGGGTTATGGGATGACTGAGTCTTCTCCACTGATTACCGTCAATCCATTGGATGGTTCGGGAAAGCCTGGCAGTATTGGTCTTCCTGTATCATCGACAGAAATCCGCATCATGGGCGAGGATGGCCTTGAAAAAGGATTTGATGAAAGAGGCGAAATCCAATGTCGAGGACCACAAGTGATGAAAGGCTACTACAATCAACCTGGTGAAACCTTCAAAACTATCACTGAAGAAGGTTGGTTGTGTACTGGCGATATTGGCCTAATGGATGAAGATGGATATATGTACATCGTCGATCGCAAAAAAGACATGATACTCGTGAGTGGCTTTAATGTCTATCCCAACGAAATAGATCATGTTGTCTCATCTCATCCCAAGGTATTAGAAGCGGCAGCGGCTGGCGTGCCTGATGAAAAATCTGGTGAAGTGGTCAAAATATTTGTGGTAAAAAAAGACAACAGTCTCACAAAAGAAGAAATTCTCGCCTTTTGCAAAGAGAATCTCACAGGCTACAAAGTGCCAAAACATGTAGAATTTAGAGACGAACTGCCCAAAACCAATGTTGGAAAAATATTAAGACGCGCACTCCGATGACCCCTGGAATACTTTACATGATGCCCTGCCCCATAGTGGAAGGAAAAATAGACAGTTTGAGCAAAGAAGCCATAAATGTATTGCACCGCACTACCCATTTTTTGGTAGAAAGAGCCAAGACAGCCCGACATTTTATCAAAGCTGCTCATCATCCACTGCCTATTGCTGAACTCAACATCCATGAGATGACCGATAATTCTCAAGAAGACGAACAATTTTTGGGTCATTTATTGCAAGGACACAATATCGCAGTGATATCAGAGGCAGGTTGTCCTGGCATTGCCGATCCAGGCTCTTTGGCTGTCTCTTTTGCACATAAAAATGGGATTAAAGTAATACCTTTGGTAGGTCCTTCTTCTATTTTGATGGCCTTAATCAGCAGTGGATTGAGTGGTCAAAACTTTGCTTTCAATGGCTACCTCTCCAATAAAAAGCCCGAACTTACCAAAGAGTTGAGACAATTGGAGTCCCTCATGCTCCGCACAGGCCAAACCCAAATATTCATGGAAACGCCCTATAGAAACGGATTTATGATAGAGACAATATGTAATACGTTACTACCCAAAACACTCCTTTCCATCGCTTGCGATATCAATGCACCTACAGAATTTATCTTAACCCAAGAGATCGCAAAATGGAAAAAATTTGATGTGGCCACATTACACAAGCGGCCTTGTATTTTTTTGGTGGGGCGTTAGCTGTAGCTATAGAATTGAAATATACTCTTTTGAAAATTTAAAAAAAGCTAATTCAAATTTTGCTTTTATATGTGGTGTCGTTTTTATAGGACCGCCTCTACTAATGTACAATGTACCTTTCCCCCCAATTGAACACCCATTTTTCGGATACTGACTTTTGTTTTTTTAATATTGGGTGATAATGTTTTAATTCGATGACCAATATTAAAGATAACTGTTTCTAAGAGTTTTTGAGTGTTAGACATCTCTTCCCGACAGATATTGTAGATATTTTCATAATTTACAGTAAGGGCCAATTCGTCCGAATCCATTTTATAATGACGGTAAGATACCACCGCATTCACTATAAAAGTATGCCCCATTTGATTCTCTTCCGAATAAAACCCATGAAAAGCATAAAATTCAGCTCCAATAACACCTATTTTAACTATCATAAACCCATTATAACTAATGAAATAAATAAAATTTTAATCAATATCAGAAACGGCTTTAAGAACGATTTTGTATTTTGTCTTCTAACTTTATTGTAATTATTATCAAAACACAAACCAATGTATTGATATAATGTGATTTATTCAATGTCCAGTCTGATAAATTGTCGAAATCTAACCCTAAAACATTATAGAAAAGCAAAAAATAAATTAAAAAGTGAAATATTTTAGTTACCATACCTACAACTCTATTTTGATGACTATATAAGATAAAACTAAAAATAAGATAATTTAGTTTTAACAAAAATGAAAAGATGAATCAAAAAAATATTTCAGGTATAGGTTATAGGTCTTCGTTGGTTAATTGTGCTAAAATTTCAAGCAGCAAATTACCTGGTTGTACTTCCTATAGGATATAAATGAGTATTATAGCTATCAATATTTGAACTCCAAAAATCACCACTCCAAAACCCAAAGCTCTTTTACCTGATTCGTACAGCTTTCTAAAACTCACTTTGAGCCCTATGGCCACCATGGCTATAGTCAGCACAATTTTGCCCAATGTAGCCATAATGGACAAAAACTCTTTGGGCAAATCTACAAAAGAAGTCAAAAAAGTGATGGCAATAAAAGCCCATAAATAGTAAGGCAGTTGTAAGTATTCTTTCCAGTTTTTTTTACTGTCAGTATTCACCAAAAATGTAAATAAAATCACTGCTGGAGATAGTAAAGCTACACGCGCCAATTTTATGGTGATAGCTGTATCACCTATGGAATTTTCAAGGCCATAACCAGCTCCTGCCACATTGCCCACAGAATGTAAGGTTGCTCCTAAAATGACACCAATAGAAGATTCGTCTATATCAAAAAAAACTAAAATAACAGGCAAGACCAACATGCCAATACTTCCTAATAAATTGACGACTGCTAAAGCAATTCCTGGTGCTTCTTTTCCTTTAGCAATACCCGGTGCAACCGCAGCAATAGCAGAAGACCCACAAATGGCAGTACCAAAACCTACTAACCAGCCCGTGCTGTCAGGACAGTTAAATTTATTGGCTAAAAATACAGTGAGGAGAAGAACAAACAGTACTGTCAACGCCACAACCAAAAAGTTTTGCCAACCCAAATCAGCAATATGATTAAAGCTAATACTAAAAGCTAAAAATAGTATAGAAAATTCTAAAAGTTTGCTACTCGAATAGTTTACGCCCAAATCAAAATACTGAGGTAGTTTGAATAAATTTCCTGCTAAAATACCCACAATCAATCCCAACATCACACTATTTATACCTCCTACATATGGAGCTATACCGTATATAGACAATCCTAGACCTACGGATAAAATAATCCCTGGCCACCTTTCTTTGGTCATTGAGAATAAATTATTTCTTTTTAACAAAGCTTTGATTGGTCCAGTTATTCATACCACCTGTTAAGTTATAAACCTTTTTGAAGCCTTTTGCCACCATTTTTTGTGCTGCCGATGAACTTCTAGCGCCACTTCTACAGTAAATAATATAGGTTTTGTTTTTGTCTAGTTTATCCAATTCAGCGTCAAAGCCCGATTGATAGATATCTAAAAAATGATCTGTGGTTTCCAAATAACCTTGTTTTACTTCATTTTCAGTTCGGACATCTATGACTTGCACCTCTTTTTGGTTCATCATTGTTTCCATTTCCTTTCCGTTGATGTTTTTATAACCCATGTTTTGAGCATTGGAATTGCACGAAAAGAATAAAAAGCTAGATAAAAATAGGACGATTATTGTTCTCATTTTAATTGTTTTTGATTTGTTTTTTATGATTTTCAGATTGTATAATATTTCCTAAAAGACCTCCCATAAAAGCACCATATAAAGTTGAATTAATGGGTGAAGAAGTAATGGCACAACTGCCAGAATTGCACCCTACAAAGTGCCAATATAAAAATCCACCCACAGCTCCTAATATGCCAATAACGATGGACAATTTGTTCAAATAAATGATTTCTTTTAATTTCATTCCGCAAAAGTATATACATTTGATCTAAACATAAGGAACTCATGTTACACATCGAAAACATTAGGCTTCCAATCTAAAGAAGTTTCCTTAATGAATATAAAACAAAAAAAAGGAGCACCAGGCTCCTTATAGATTATATAGTTACTACAACAATATTTAAATTATTTTTTCCAAGGAAGCCTTAAGACAGATTGTCCTATTTTTGCCCCATATCTTACACCTTCTTCAGAGTCCATTCTATAATGTACTCCCAAAGGCACCCTTGACCATCCATTTTCGTTAGACATATCAAGAAAACTAACGAAAGTACGAGGCCACCCCATAAATTCACCTGTTCTATTTTCATGACACCTGTCAGTCATATTGTAATTGTCTCCAAAAACACTACCAATGGCTGTTGCTCCAGCTGCTCCAAAGGTAGCATGACCTGATGGATATGCAGGAAAATTAGGTGTTATTCCTTCTTCATTATTAAGAGGATTGTTTAAGTTGGGTTTCCAAGTTGGATCTATATTTCTATTAATATATGTTTGTGGTCTTTCGAGGTTGTAGTGATACTTGGAGTTCCAACATCCTATAGCTGCATCATGCTGCGCCATTCCCACTTTAGCGTTACATTCTAAGGCTTTTGCTAAAGAACATTTTTCAAGTACATAAACCTGATCGGCAATAGCTAACCATCTAATAGGTGGAGAAAATGTTAATCCAAATATGTCGTCACTCCAAAATTCTGCTACCCACCTCAAGTCAAAAGGTAAAGTTGGTGTATTTTGAGCAAATACTTCTTTTGCTTGTATGTAAAATCTTGAATTTGGGTCTTCACTTAGTTCGCCTACATATCTTTTATAATCATCACAAATGAGTAAATTATCTTTTATGACCATGGGTCTTCCCTTTCCCCAATAAGGAAATCTTCCATCAGATGGGCCAGGAAAAGTAGGTTGCCATTGAAATAGTTCTGTTCGTTCTTGCCAAAAATTACCTCTAAACAAGTCATTATATCCTTCAAATAATTCAGTATCCGTTTTCATCCACTCCCAAAAGGCAGCAGCCACAGCTTCACCATGATTTTTACTTCTCAAATAGACCTCGGCATTAGTCTGCGCTATAAAATCTTTTTCGTTTTTTTGATACAAAGCATTAATGCGAGCATAAAGATCTGGCCTTACATGCGGAAAAAACCTTGCAAACATAAATTGGCTAACGGAGTTCACCACCGAAGGCCAGTGGTATTCTTGATTACTTAAAGCAGAAGGTATTCTTAGTTCAGGATATCTATTAGCTACTGAATTATATGCTGGCATTCCAGTGACACATGATTCGTAAGTGGCCAGTCCCCAATAACCCAACGCGTGGGCTGCAGGAAGTGGAGCATATCCAGGCGCATACCTTTCAATTTCCATATATAACTGATTCCACTCATGAATAATTTTGTAATCATATCTGTCAACTAGCCTTTCTTGATTAATATTATTATCTTCAATATCTTTTTTACATGATACAAAAATAGAAGAAATTATAAATAAAAATGCAGTGTACTTAAAGACTATCCTCATTGGCTAAAAGAATTTTAATTATATTATATTCACCATTTAATCATCACAAAATTTTAATCATTTATGACTAAAACTTTGAAATAAAGCCGCAAATATAATAATTATTGCACTGTTAAAGCCACATTTATTTCAATATTTTTTCATAAAATAATGTTATTTAGGCTATTACAACATTTAACCAATAATATTCAGCATCTTATATATCTTACTTTTAATGATTGTTAGACAAACAAATTATGGTTTTGGAAAGTAGAATGGCTTCGTTTTCAAATAAAATGCTCTTATAATTTTATTTCAAATGTGAAATAAAATTTCAAGCCAAAACCTACTCCCTAGTACAAGTTGTCGATTACTTTCTCCAAGGAAGCCTATTTACTACTCTACCTATTTCTGTTCCATATCTCAATCCTTCATCAGCATCCATTCTGTAATGCACTCCTAATGGAACACGAGACCACGCATTTTCTCTTGCCATTTCAGCAAAAGAACCAAAGGTACGAGGCATTCCAAAAAATTCTGCTCTGTGTTCATGACATCTGTCAGTCATGGAATAAGTATAACCAAATACTCCAGCTAAGGCTTCGGCTCCTGCACCACCAAATGTAGCGTGGCCCGATGGGTAAGCAGGGAAAGAAGGTGAAATACCCTCATGTCCATTCAAAGGATTGTTCAAATTGGGTTTCCACGTAGGGTCGATATTTCTATTGATATAAGACACTGGTCTTTCCAAATTGTAAACATACTTAGAGTTCCATGCGCCAATTGCAGCATCATGTAGCGCCATGCCTACTCTAGCATTGGCCTCCAAAGTCTGCTCTAGATTTGCATTTTCTAAGACATAAACTTGGTCTGGAATGGCCAAAAATCTTGAAGGGGGCGAGAATGTTAATTCTAATAAATCATCACTCCAAAATTCACCCACCCATTTTGAAATAAATGCTAAAGAGGGAGTATTTTGTGCCATTACTTCTCGAG
>CAZBCV010000090.1:0-11769 GCA_964490495.1 uncultured Aureispira sp.
TCCCTAAAAAACAAACGCCAAACTGTATTTTACTACAATTTGGCGTTATGTTTTGCGGACTGGACGGGACTCGAACCCGCGACCCCATGCGTGACAGGCATGTATTCTAACCAACTGAACTACCAATCCTTAATGCCTTTCTTTCAAAAGCGACGCAAAGGTAAATCATTTTTTTAATTCACAAAATACTTTTATATATTTTTTTTAAAAAAAAATTATTTTAACTTTTTATGGTACTCATAAGCCCCCATTTTCTTATTTTTGCACACTTTTACAAATAGTTGTTGAATAATTGTATTCTTTTCAATCAATAAAAACGCATTAATATGGTATTTTTAGACTTCGAAAAACCTCTTGAAAATCTCTATGAACAATTAGAAAAACTAAAGGAAGTGAGCGACGGGGGAATGGTTGACGTGTCTGATAGCATCAAGGAATTGGAGAAAAAGATTAATACTTCAAAAAAAGATATTTACAGCAACCTAACTGGTTGGCAAAAGGTGCAGTTGTCACGACACCCTGAAAGACCCTATACTTTATACTATATAGAGCAAATGTGTAAAAAATTCATTGAACTTCATGGAGACAGATATTGCAAAGACGATAAAGCTATCATAGGAGGTCTTGGAAAAATAGATGGCCAATCCGTTATGATTATTGGACACCAAAAAGGTATCAACACAAAAATGCGCCAATACAGAAACTTTGGAATGGCCAATCCCGACGGATATAGAAAAGCATTGAGGCTCATGAAAATGGCAGAAAGGTTTAATATTCCAGTAGTATGTCTCATTGATACTCCAGGAGCTTTTCCTGGATTAGAGGCTGAGGAACGTGGACAGGCAGAGGCCATCGCTCGTAATCTATTTGAAATGGCACAACTCAAAGTTCCAATTCTGTGTTACATCATAGGTGAAGGGGCTTCAGGAGGTGCTTTGGGTATAGGCTTAGGTGATAAAGTTTTTATGTTGGAAAATACATGGTACACCGTTATTTCGCCAGAATCTTGTTCTTCCATCCTTTGGAGAAGTTGGGATTTCAAAGAGCAGGCAGCAGAGGCTTTAAAGCTAACTCCAGAACACATGCTCAATTTTGGATTGATTGATGATATCGTAAAAGAACCTCTAGGAGGAGCGCATGGTGACCCTGAAAAAATGGCTAAGCTTCTTAAGTCTCATATCAAATCAGAATTGGCTAAACTTATACCTCAAGATCCCGAAGAGCGTATCAATATCAGGATTGATAAGTATAGCCAAATGGGTCGTTATGCCATCGCTGAATAATTTTTATATCCACTATGGCAAATAATATAATACGGTGGTTTTACGAAAAAAACATTCCCAAAACTCCTCGAAAACGCAGCATTTCTGGTATCAATCCACAAAAAAGAATTGCTGTTCTTTTTGATGGAACAAGCGAAGAAGACAGGAAAACAGTACATGCCTTTAAAAAACAATTAAAACAATCCGGGGCTACAAATGTCTCATCCTTGGCTTTCGTCAATAACAAATTGCCTCTTGACAATGTAGATTATGCAGCATATAATTTAAAAAATGTCAATTGGTATGGTGTGCCTTCTGGACAGAAAGTAGAAGAATTCTTAAAAGTTCCGTGGGATTTAGTGATTTTTTTAGGCGATAAAATGAACCTACATTTTGAGTACTTATTAAGTTATGTTGATGCATCATTCATCATAGGCAACTACGTAAACGGTGCCAATGATTTATTTGATTTAACCATAGACACAGAAAAAGAAGTAAATTTATCCCAAAAAATCAATTCAATTATTAAAGGCATAGAGTTAATATCCATAAATAAAATTATAAAATGAAAGACCAAAGATTTATCGGAACTGGTGTAGCTGTTGTGACGCCTTTTAAAAACAACGATATAGACTATGATGCCTTAGGCAATATAATTGACCATGTGATCAATGGCGGCGTGAACTATATTGTGGCCTTAGGGTCAACGGGAGAAACAGCCACTCTTAATGAAGAGGAAGGGAGAAATGTGTTATCTTTTTGTATTGAAAAAATCAACAATAGAGTGCCACTCATGGCTGGAAATTTTACGGGTAACAATACAAAAGAATTGGTCAAATCCATAAAAAACTTTGATTTCACTGGCATTGATGCCATCTTATCTTCTAGTCCAGCCTATGTTAAGCCCTCTCAAGAAGGTATTTATCAACACTACATGGCAGTGGCTGAAGCAAGTCCTGTGCCTATTATGCTGTATAATGTACCTGGCAGAACAAGCTCCAACATGACATGGGAAACAACTGTTAGATTAGCAGAGGCCTCTCCAAAGTTTATAGGCATTAAAGAAGCTACAGGAGACTTAATACAAACCACAAGAATCATCAAAAACAAACCCCCTCACTTTATAGTCACTTCTGGAGATGATGAAGTAGCATTACCTATGGTGTGTGTAGGAGGAGATGGCGTCATTTCGGTCATGGCCAATGCCTTACCACGGCAGTTCAGCACTATGATTAATGCAGCTTTAGACAATGACTACTATGCCGCTCGTGAGCTTAATTTCTTAACATATGATTTACATAAATGGCTTTACATTGAGGGTAATCCTGTAGGGATAAAATCAGCAATGAATATTTTGGGCTTTTGCACCAATGATGTCCGCTTACCCTTGGCCAATATGTCATCAGAAAATTATAATAAGTTAAAAGAGGTCTTATTAAAAATAGTGAGTTGATTTCAAAATAGGTCGTAAAAATTGTTTATTCACTTGAGCCGTGATGTGGCTTTGTAGAAAGTTCAAATATTATTGTTCTACAAACACCACATAGATTATATTTTTTTACATATATTTGCGCCATCAATCAATATCATATGGCTCAAAAAAATAAGCCGACACAATTTTATGCAACACTTTCCACTTCTATAGTCTTAGTACTTATAGCTGTTTTTTTATTAGTTTTTTTCCATGCCGACAATATAGAAAATATTGTCAAAGAAAATGTCAATATTCTCGTAGAACTCAACGACAATATACCTACGGGTCAAAAAAATCATATAAAAAAAACAATAGAAGACTATCCCGAAGTTATTAATACCTCCATTGAATTAGTTGATAAAGACGAAGCCATAAAACTTATGGGGGAAAACAATGTCCTCATGGTTTTGGACGAAAATCCTTTTAAGGATATCATAAAATTTAATATCAAAAATGAATATTACAATGAGAAGGTCCTCGCTAAGCTTAAAAATAATTTAGAATTGGAAAAAGGTGTATTGGGTGTGTATCACGAAAGTGAAAGTCTCAATATGATAAAGTCCAATCTCAATAAAATATCTTTAGGCATCTTGGTTTTGGCTCTGTGTTTTGTAGTATTGGCCATGGCTATTATTTTCAACACTATTAGATTGACCCTACACAATGATATAAAAGAAATACAAACAATGCAAATGGTAGGAGCTCAATCATTTTTTATTAAAAAACCTTATATGAGATTAGCATTTAGCATGTCTGTCAAAGCTTTTATCACTGTTTTTATTGTTTTAGGTGTTATATTGGCTTATCTGATAAATGCGGGAGGAGTATTGAGTGAAATCATTAAATGGGAATATTTTCTAATAACGCTATTTTTAAGCTTTTTACTCGGACTATTGATGCAAATGTGGGGTACTAATACAATTATCAACAAGTTCCTTAAACAAACACAACCCTAATACCATTATAAATCAATAAGTACATAAGTAATACATAAAAAATATAACGCATTTGCAGAATAACCACTAAAAATAATATAATTAAAAATTCGTTTAAATAAAAAAATAATTTTGATATGGCCAAAGTACAAGAATACCAAAGACGCTCTGATGACAGTGGAAGTGAGTCAAATTCATCAAAAAACAATCAAGGAGACCTGATTTTTGGTAAAAACAATTTTAAATTTATTCTCATAGGAGTAGGACTTGTTGCTTTAGGACTTATTCTTATGACTGGAGGTTCTATGCCTTCGCCAGATGTATGGGATGAGTCACTTATTTATTCATTTAGAAGGATCACTCTTGCGCCTATACTTATCATATTAGGCCTAATAGTAAATATCTATGCCATATTTATCAAAAAATAATCCATTATTTAACATTGATCCACGTATATGAGTGATATTTTACGGGCTATCATCCTTGGAATTATTCAGGGTCTAACGGAATTTTTACCAGTAAGTAGTAGCGGTCACTTAGAGTTAGGTAAATATTTTCTTGGAGATGACGCATTAGCAGGCGAGAGTCTTATGATGACAGTAGTTCTACATTTTGGAACAGCTTTGGCAACAGTTTATGTTTTCCGAAAAGACATTTTAAATATAATTACTAAATTTTTTCAAAAAGGCAATGATGAGGAAAAGCAGTTTGTATGGAAAATAATTTTTTCAATGGTGCCAGCAGTAGCCATTGGATTGATGTTTGAAAAACAAATGGAATCACTTTTCGATAAAAATGTCATTTTAGTGTGTGCAATGCTAATCATCACTGGACTTCTTCTTTTTTGGGCCGATACTGCCAAAACCACAAATAAAGATGTGTCTTTTTCAGATGCAGTAAAAATTGGTATCGCTCAAGCTATCGCCATACTGCCTGGTATAAGCCGTTCGGGCGCTACTATTTCTGCTTCAGTGCTCTTAGGTGTGGACAGAACCAAGGCGGCTCGATTTTCTTTTTTAATGGTGATACCCCTTATATTTGGGAAAATGGCCAAAGATATATTAAGTGGTGATTTGTCCGCATCCACAACCTCATCACTGGAGTTGCTTTGTGGATTTGCAGCTGCGTTTTTTGTAGGAATTTTTGCTTGTACATGGATGATAAAAATCGTCCAAAAAGCACAGCTGAAGTTTTTTGCTTTCTATTGTTTAATCATTGGCATAATTGGGTTAATTTATTTCTATGTCCAATAATGAAATACACACACCTACACCCATTGTCTCAAAATATGAAATGGGTCAGGTTTTATTGATAGACAAACCCCTTCATTGGACTTCTTTTGATGTTGTCAATAAAATTAAACACAAAATTAGACATACCTTTGGCATTAAAAAAATAAAAGTGGGCCATGCGGGTACTCTCGACCCCTTAGCTTCAGGCTTACTCATAGTTTGTACTGGAAAAATGACAAAATCAATAGAAACTTTTCAAAGTCAAGAGAAAGTATATACAGGCGAAATTGTTTTAGGAGGTACTACGCCAACATATGATTCAGAATTTGAGCCAGACATCCTCTACCCTACTGATCATATTACTGAAAAAATGATTTATGAGGTAGCTCAAAAATTAACAGGTGAAATAGAACAAATTCCACCCATATATTCAGCCATAAAAGTCAATGGCCAAACAGCTTATAGCCTTGCAAGAAAAGGTAAAGATGTAGAACTTAAATCCAGAAAAATTCACATCTATTCATTTGATATTACTCAAATAGAAATGCCGCGTATCTCCTTCAGAGTGAGATGTAGCAAAGGAACCTACATACGTACTTTAGCCCACGATTTTGGTAAAATGTGCCATTCCGGGGCTTATTTAGGAAGTTTAAGAAGAGAAAGTATTGGAGATTACTCTGTGAATGATGCCCATTCCATAGAAGATATGGTAAGGAAGATAGAAGTTGAAATGATGAGAGATGACCTGCCTACGGAAAGGAACTGAAGGTAGGGTGATGAGTATTTTTGAACTTAGATTTTTGATATTATAGTAAAAATAAAAGAACATGACGATAATTGACGGCAAAGCGACCGCACAAGAAATAAAAACTCAACTCAAAGCAGATGTGGATATTTACCGCACAAAACATCAACGAGTGCCCCATCTAGCTGCAATTTTAGTGGGAGACAATCCCGCTTCAAAAGCCTATGTGGGTAATAAAGTAAAATCTTGCGAAGAAATAGGATTTAAAAGCACGCTTATCCACCTGGAATCTTCAGCAACTGAACAAGAAGTATTGGACACCATCTATCACTTGAATCAAGATCCTGATGTAGATGGTTTTATTGTACAACTGCCTCTCCCTAAACATATTGACGAGATCAAAGTCAATTTAGCTATAGACCATAGAAAAGATGTAGATGGTTTTCATCCCATAAATTTTGGACGTATGGCGCAGGGATTACCCTGTTATTTACCTGCCACACCTTATGGAATCACTATGCTTTTAGAAAAATATAATATTCATACTGCAGGTAAACATGTTGTGGTGGTAGGTCGTAGCAATATTGTAGGCACACCTATCAGTATCTTATTGTCAAGAAAATCAAAACATGGCGATGCCACTGTCACATTAACACATAGTCGAACACAAAATCTAAAAGAAGTCGTTCTTCAAGCTGATATCGTCATTGCGGCCATTGGCATTCCCAATTTTATTACCTCTGATATGGTCAAAGATGGCGCTGTAGTCATAGACGTGGGCATCAATAGAGTAGAAGACCTTACCTTAACTAAAAAATCTAAATTAGTAGGGGATGTGGACTATCATAATCTCTTAAATATAGCAAGTGCGATGACGCCAGTACCCGGCGGTGTAGGGCCCATGACAGTCGTAGGTCTATTGATGAATACTTTTAAATCAGCCAATAAAGAAATTTATCCAGCATCATGAACAACGAAACATACATTGCTTTCCATATAGGGACCCATGATGAAGTTCTCATAGGCCTTTTAACCCAATATGACTTTGATTCTTTCGAAGAATTAGAAGATAAAACTATAGGCTACATTAAAAAAAGTAGTTTGACAGATACCTCAAAATCTGAGATTTTAAATATTATTGGAGCATTTACAGATGATGTCACTTTAGAAGATATCGAACCCCAAAATTGGAATGAACTCTGGGAGGCCTCTTTTACACCTGTTATTGTGAGGGATTTTTGTCAAGTAAGAGCTGATTTTCACCCTGCTTTGCCCCACATTCAATACGACTTAATTATTAATCCAAAAATGGCTTTTGGAACGGGCCACCATGCCACTACGTATATGATGATGGACAGAATGTCATCTATAGAATTTTACGACAAATTAGTCTTTGACTTTGGCTGTGGCACGGGAATACTGGCGATACTTGCCGACAAATTAGGAGCTATCCATATAGACGCTGTGGACATTGAACACGAATCATACATCAATACAATAGATAATGCTCAATTGAATGATGCTCAACATATCATGGCTTTTGAAGGTGAATTAATGGATGTACCTTTCAAAGAATATGACATAATATTAGCCAATATCAACAGAAATATTTTGACAAAATATGCTGAAAATTTATACGCTAGAATGAAAAAAGGAGGTCTTATACTTGTTTCAGGTGTCTTAGAAGACGACCAAAATAAAGTCATAGAAAGTTATGTAAAAGAAGGATTTCAACATACTTTTACAGACGAAAATAGTGGATGGGTTTGTATGCAATTTTTAAAAATTTAGACTATGAAAATAGCCAATCCACTCTATGATGTTGTATTTAAATACATGATGGAAGATAGCAAAGTCGCTAAAACATTTTTATCTATATTGACAGAAATGGACATCATTGAATTGAACTTTATGCCTCAAGAATTGGCACTGACCAAAAAAGAGGAGGATAACTTAGGCCCCATGATGAGTGTTTACCGATTAGATTTTTCTGCAAAAATAAAAACAAAAGAAGGCCATGAACAATTAATCATTATTGAAGTTCAAAAAGCCAAACATCATAGCGAGAGCATAAGGTTTAGGAAATATCTTGGAAAACAATACCTCAATAAAGATTTGTTTTTTGAAGTAGAGGAAGGAAATAGAACATTAAAAATAGGTCTGCCTATTTATTCTATTTACTTTTTAGGGGAAGGTATAAAAGAAATTTCAGACATACCCATCTTGAAAATAAAAAATAAATACTTGGATAGATACAGTCATGAGGAAATTGATATGAATAATAAATTTTTAAAAAGTTTGTATCATGAGGGAATTATTGTTAATATTCCTGCGTTAAACAAAAAGTATCGCGACGAGTTAGAATTATTATTAAGTATTTTTGATCAAAGTAATCGTATGAGTAATCAGCACATATTAAATATTGAATTGGAAGACATTCCTGATAGAATGAAACCTATCTTTAAGAGGCTGCAGTCAGCAACTCAGGACAGAGAAGTCATGGACAAAATGGAACTTGAAGATGATTTTTATGATGAAATAAGTGAATATGAATATCGTATTTCCAAAGCAAAAGAACTAAAAGAAGCAGCTGAAAAAGAAAAAGAAGCAGCTGAAAAAGAAAAAGAAGCAGCTGAAAAAGAAAAAGAAGTAGCTGAAAAAGAAAAAGAAGCAGCTGAAAAAGAAAAAGAAGCAGCTGAAAAAGAAAAAGAAGCAGCGATAAAGCAATCCATAAAAGCCATTAATATTATGTACAAAAATGGATTACCCATGGAATATATAGCAGAAAATTTAGAAATGACGTTGGAAGAAATAAAAGAAATTTTAGCTACACCCCATGAATAAATATCCAAGTCTATGGTACCTCATAAAATCATTAGAAACTTATACCGCTCATTAAAAAAATAGTAAAAAATTGGATCATTGGCTTTTCAAATTAAGGGGGGACTTAAACAAAAAACAACAATGGCTTTTGGCAGTTGCGGGTGTCCTGTTTTTTATATTCGTTTGGTTTTTATTGACCATGGGCGAACAGCCGGTGATACCTCGTGGATTTTTCCCATCACCTCAAAGAGTATTTAATGCCTATGGTGACTTGTTTGGGCAATATGAACTCATAAAAAATACCTGTCGTTCTATTGGATTGAACTTAGGCGGCTATATCAAAGCTATTGCTTATGCCATTCCTATTGGGTTTTTGATAGGCTTAGTACCTATGTTAAGAGGTGCTTTTCAGCGAATGGTCGATGCAGTCAGATTTTTGCCCTTGACTGCTTTAACTGGATTATTTATTATATGGTATGGGATAGAATCAGACCAAAAAATCAATTTTTTAGCTTTTGGTATCTTTATTTACCTCCTTCCCATCGTTATTCAGCGGATAGACGAAGTAGATGATGTCTATCTAAAAACAGTACATACCCTTGGTGCCAAATATTTTCAGACGATATGGACAGTATATGTACCCGCTGTATTGTCTAGACTCATTGATGATGTGAGAATCCTTACGGCTATTTCTTGGACTTATATCATAGTAGCAGAGACATCGGGTGACCAAGGAGGATTGGGGTCATTAATATTTAGAGTAGGTCAGCGACTCAGTCGTGTAGATATCACCATTGCTTGTCTCCTTTTAATTATGATCATTGGTATCTTTCAAGATAAAATTTTTGGTCATTTAGATCGGAAGTTTTTCCCGTACAAATACCAAGTAAAAAATGTCCATCAAAACAAAACAAATCTTAAAGAATCGTCAGAATTTGACGCCCTATTGTCATTCTTTTTTGGCATATTGACATGGGTTTTCATTGCAGTTTATATACTGCTTACAATAAACGAAATTTCTCCATTTTTAGGCGGCGTGACACCTTTATATTATTTATTTGGCGACACACTTTGGACTGTACATGTGGTTTTTCTGATGATTTTAGGCTATCAAATGACTCAACTTTATAAAAAATTAATTCTTAAAGAATGAGCGAATTAAAATTTATAGACAATCCAGCACTAGACAATATCATCGAACTTCGAGGTATAAGTCAATCCTATGATAGTGGTCAAAATTGGATAATAAAAGACCTTGATTTTATAGTAGAAAATAAGCCCGGTCAAGGACAATTTGTCATGATATTAGGTATGTCTGGATGTGGCAAATCTACTCTTTTGAGGTACATTTCTGGCCTACAAAAACCTACTGAGGGCCAAGTCCTCATACATGGAAAACCCGTAGATCATAATACTAGAGTAAGTATGGTCTTTCAGCAATATTCTTCCTTGCCCTGGATGACCGTTTTGGACAATGTGGGGTTGGCATTAAGATATCAAGGTATTTCAAAAAAAGAAAGAGATGAGCGGGCCATGGAATTGATTAAATTAGTAGGACTGGAAGGACATGAAAAAAAATATGCTATCTATCCTACCCTATCAGGTGGCCAACTTCAAAGAGTAGCTATTGCCCGCAGCATTTTGGCCAATCCCGAAATCCTATTGATGGACGAGCCATTTGGCGCATTAGATGTTAAGACTCGCATTCAGATGCAAGAATTACTCTTGGAGCTTTGGAACAAATTCCATTCTACTATTATATTTGTCACTCATGATATTTCGGAGGCTGTCTATTTAGGTGATGACATTTATATCATGAAGTATGCACCTTCAAAATTTGTAGAACACATCCATGTGGACTTACCGTTGATAAGATCTAGAGAAACTAAACGTGACGAAAACTTTACTCAACTGGTTCATCATTTGGAAGACACAATGATAAGAGTGAGTCAGACACCCACAAAAATTTGAGCCTTTTTGCGTTAAAATTTTTATAAAAAAATAGAAATTAACAACAATGTTGCATTTACTGCGTTTCCATTGACATATTCTTAGAATTTATGCAGTCGATTTTCCTCATATTTTTTTTAAGTTTTTTTCTTAATGAAGACAATAATGCACCTTCGCTGTCTGAGCAACAGTATATGGTGGAAGCTGTCAATAAGATAAGACAAAAAGGATGCCATTGTGGAAAAAGATATATGAAACCTGCTCCACAAATCCAATGGGACAATACCTTGTTTAAAAGTGCTTTAGAGCAAGCTAAGGAAATGGATAAATACAAATATTTTGATCACTACTCCATAGATGGCAAAAACATTGGTGAAAGATTAGAAAAAGTAGGCTACAATTGGTCCGTCGCTGGTGAAAATCTAGGCGAAGGCCAAAAATCTTTTGATGAAGTCCTCAAAGACTGGCTCAAATCTTATACTCACTGTACCATGCTCATGAATCCCAAAGTAGATGAAATGGCCGTTGCCAAAGTCAATAGATATTGGGTACAACATTTTGGAAAAAAAATGAAAAATGAGTAAATTTGGGACAATGATGATTGTTGGAATCTTGCTTTGAAAATTAATTCATTTCTTAAAAAAAATATACAACCTTATACCTTTTCTATCAATTCCTTAAATTTCTTTAATCTACTTGGTCCATTAAAATAGTTTAAAACATTCTGCCGCCATACTTCTTGCAAAAAATCATCGGATAAAGCCCGTTCTATACTTTCTTTAAGTTGATATTTATCTTTTTTGTTGATAATAAAATTTTGGTTCTGAATTAAATCAGGTATTATCCCTACCCTACTTCCAATTGGCAAACAACCACATAACATAGCTTCAGATAAGGCTTGACCTAACCCTTCAGTCATAGACGGCATCAAATATATTTTATGGCTTTGATAAAGTAGCCTTGAAGATTCCTTTGATTGAAACCCTAATAAAGTCACATTAGGAGGACAGCCACTCCTAAATCTTTCTAACATCTCAGGGCTAAAGCCCGCTAATGTAAATTTCTGCTCAGGCAAAAGTAAAGCACATTGAATAATTAAATCAAAACCTTTAACCAATATGGTAGTATCATTATATATATAAGCAATAGATAATATATTTTCAGGTTTATTGCATTTATTAATATACCAAAAATCATAGTCAAAATCTGGATAAATTACCACAACTTTATCTTGTATTTCAGGCATGTGATATAGAATACCTATACCCAATCCAACGTTATTCTCGTCAGCATAATTGTTGATTTGATTTACAAGAGCTTCTGAAGTCGGACAAACATATGAACACCA
>CAZBCV010000091.1:0-3034 GCA_964490495.1 uncultured Aureispira sp.
ACGTGAAATGTTTTTGTGGTCATTGATTAGTGATTTATCTTACTCCAAAAGAACACATATTTATAAAAATAAGTTTCCACCAACCTCAAAAACTACCATTGTGCTCCAGGGTGTGCCCGCTGCATATACTGTAATTCCGTTAGGATAAAACCTAAATTTTCAGTATGTAAACCAGATTTACCACCTTTTTTTGGATATTTTACCTCTGGAATAGATAGAGTGGCGGTTTCGATCGTTTGGATAAATTTTTCCTTGGCTTTTTGAGCCACTTGTACTAAGTTAGGGCTTATTCCTATCTCCATAGCGTATTTTTCATCTTCAGAGGCTATGAACATTTCATCAAAATAAGGCATGAGTAGTGTCAAAGAATCTTGAATTTTTTGATGGCTAACACCCGTACCATCACCTAATCGAATGATCCATTCTGAGGAAAAAGAAAGATGATATGAGGCTTCTTTGATACTCTTACGCGCTATGGCAACCAATCTTTCATCTTGACTGTGAGTCAAACCCTCAAGCATAAAGTAATGGTAACAGTCATACATAAACTGACGCATCAAGGTGTCTCCCCAATGTCCATTTTTTTGTTCTACTAATAGTACATTTCTAAACTCTCGTTCTGTGCGCAACATAGGATAATCATCCTCTTTTTTGTTTTCTACTTCCGCTAAATATTGGTAATAATTTCTAGCTTCGCCTATGAGATCTAATGAAATATTGGTGACGGCAATATCCTGTTCCAATACTGGACCATGACCACATAATTCACCCAATCTTTGGCCTAAAATCATAGAATTATCGGCCAACATGAGAATGAAATTTTTTATATCAGGATGCATAAGTAATTATTTTTAGGTTGCAACTTTATGGAGATGCTGATGGATTAATTTAATTTTTATTTAAAAAAAATATGATTCTTTTCATTCATTATCAAAAGCACTTAAATAGATATCTGCCAATGACATATCTTCTCCAATACTCTCTATGATAAATGTGTCTTCTATATCTTTGTAGTCTCTTAAAGTCCAACTGCCGTCAGAGTTTTTGCAATACTTTTCTACTCGTACAGACTGTGAATCAATAAGAATGTATTCCTTTAAACTTTCTATATCTCTATAAAGCGTAAATTTTTGGCCCTTATCATAATCTTGTGTGCTTTTACTGAGTATTTCTATGATTACAGTTGGGTTTTTTACAGTATCCATGACTTCATCGGTCATTTCAGGTTTTCCACAGATAATGGAAATATCAGGATACGTGAAAAGAGAGTTAGAAGGAATATGTATGCGCAAATCACTTCCATAAGGCTGACAGGGCTTTCCAGCTAATTTTACACCTAACTTTAGATAAGTATTTTTGAAAATAACATTGTGTCGAAAAGAAGCACCACTCATTGCAAAAATCTCACCTTGATAGTATTCATGTTTCTCTAATGCTGCTCTTTCAAGCTCGAGATACTGTTCAGGTGTGATATATTCTTTCTCTGGTAAACCCATTTGAATTTATATTTAAAAGATTTTTATTATTGATTTCAAGCAATAGGAATCTATTATGAGATTATTATATTTAGAGGCTATTTAAACAACGGTATTACATATGTTTTAGTTCCTCTGGCAAATCATAAAATGTAGGATGCCTATAAACCTTGTCAGTTGCTGGATCAAAAAGGGCATCTGCATCATCAGGATTAGAGGATTGGATATGCTTGGATTCTACTGCCCAAATGCTCACCCCTTCATTGCGTCGGGTATATACATCACGGGCATTTTGTATAGCCATATCTGCATCTGCGGCGTGTAAACTACCAACATGTTTGTGGTTGAGTCCGTTTTTAGAACGGATAAAAATTTCATATAATGGCCAATCTTTCATTTTATTCGAAATTTTGATGAATAATTTGTTTTTAATTTCTTTAAGCAACTGATACTTTTGATTCTTCTCTTTCTTTTTGCTTTTGAGCAAACGCCATGGCCGCTTCTCTTACCCACGCTCCTTCTTCATGTGCTTTAATGCGCGCATCTAATCTCTCCTTATTGCAAGGGCCATGACCATTGACTACTTGCCAGAATTCATCCCAATCTATAGGTCCAAAGTCATATCCACCCTTCTCTTCATTGTATTTTAAGTCAGGATCGGGTAGCGTTATGCCCAATATTTCGGCTTGAGGTACAGAAGCATCCACAAATTTTTGTCTAAGTTCGTCATTAGTGAGCCTTTTGATTTTCCATTTTATAGATTGGACAGAATTAGTAGAAGCATCATCACTTGGGCCAAACATCATCAAAGAAGGCCACCACCAACGGTTGACTGCATCTTGTACCATAGCTTTTTGCTCTTCTGTTCCCTGCATCATAGTCAAAAGTATATCGAAACCCTGTCTTTGGTGAAAAGACTCTTCTTTACAAACTCTAACCATGGCTCTTGCATATGGACCATAAGATGTCCTACATAAGGGCACTTGGTTCATAATGGCTGCACCATCTACTAACCAACCTATAACGCCTATGTCTGCCCATGTCAAGGTGGGATAATTAAATATGCTTGAATATTTGGCTTTGCCTGTGTGTAATTGATCCAACATTTCTTCTCTCGAAGCACCTAATGTTTCCGCTGCTGAATAAAGATAAAGTCCATGACCCGCCTCATCTTGTACTTTAGCCAAAAGAGCCAATTTTCGTTTTAGACTCGGGGCACGTGTGATCCAATTACCCTCGGGCAACATACCCACTATCTCTGAATGTGCGTGCTGAGAAATCTGGCGTATTAGATTTTTGCGATAGGCATCGGGCATCCAATCCCTTGCTTCAATTTTTTCTTCCATGTCTATACGACCTTGAAATATTTCTTCGAGTGAATTAATTGATGCTTCCATTTTTTGATTTTTGATTTATGATTTATGAATGCTGATTTATGAATGCTGATTTATGATTGCTGATTTATGATTTTTGAATGCTGAATTATGATTTCTGATTTCTGATTACTAATTTCTAACTTCTAATTCTTCTCTATTAACTATTAACTATTAACTATTAAC
>CAZBCV010000091.1:3134-11679 GCA_964490495.1 uncultured Aureispira sp.
ACTAATTTCTAACTTCTAATTCTTCTCTATTAACTATTAACTATTAACTATTAACCTTTAACTTCTAACTTCTGTCTAATGGCTTCTTTAATAAAATGCGTGACTTGTCGTTTGAGTTCCTCTTTTGGGTGTTTTTTTGCACTTTTGTAAAAAATTGTCATGGTTTGTATGATGAGTTCAAAGACAATATCCACGTTATTTATTGAAAACCTTTTGGACTCCCGTCCTTCTAACAATATGTTTTTGAATAGAGACTCATATGATTTTCGCAATTCTAAAAATTCTTCCTTCACATCTGGGCTTAAAAACCTCCATTCATCATTAAATACTGTCACAGACGATGGATTATCTATCGCCATCTTAAGGTGTAAATCTATGAGGAGTTCTAACTTTACTGTTGGGCTAGACTTTGTATTGAGCACCCATTGCATTCCCTTTGAAAATTCGAAAGCACAATTCATACAAATATCAGACAATAAATCTTCTTTAGATTTGATATGGCTATAAATACTTGATGGCTCTAAACCTACTTTGGCTGCTAAATCGCGCATGGATGTAGAGGGGTAACCTTTTTTTTGAAAAAGTTCGGCAGCTGCTTGAGTGATTTCTTGTTTTCTTGTCAATACTTCAGTCATCCATCATTAGTTTTGGTCAAAATCCACAAGAACTTTTTCAGTTCGGGGATGTGACTGACAAAGTAATACATAACCAGCTGCGACTTCATCGGGCTCCAAAGCATAATTGACATCCATTTCTACTTGGCCTTCTATCACTTTGGCCTTGCAAGTACAGCAAACACCACCTTTACAAGAGTAGGGAAGATCTGCTCCATTTTCTATGGCAGCATCTAATAGGTTTTGACCACTGTAATCCAACGAAAATTCAAAGAGGTCGCCATCCATTTTGATGGTAATATCAGAGGATTTTTCACTTACTGTTTTTCTTATTTGTTGTTGGGAAGTGGATTTTGCTAATCCGTCCGTATTGAAGAGTTCAAATTTTATATTTTTACTGTCCACACCTTTTGATTCGAGAACCTCTTTGACATTAAATATCATCTCATTAGGACCACATATGAAGTATTCATCTTTTGGAGTTAGGTCTGTAAAAACATTGATGAGTTGAACACATTTTTCTTTATCAATTCTACCAAAATAAAGAGGAGTTCCGATTTTTTCCCTACTAAAAACATGATGAACAGAAAATTTTTGCAAGTATTTGTCTTTTAAATTTTCTATTTCCTCTCTAAAAATTATAGATCCAAAGTTTTTATTTCCAAATATGAGGATGATTTTATTGGCCTTATCATATTGGAGTAAAAATTTTATTTGAGACAATATAGGAGTGATGCCACTACCAGCGGCAAAAAATATATAATTTTTTTTGTCGTCAGCCTTCAATGTAAAATTGCCTGCGGGGGGCATTACGTCCAATGTGTCTCCAATCTGCAAAGTTTGATTTGCAAAGGTTGAAAATTTACCATCAGGAATTTGTTTGATAGCAATCGACAGTTTGTTTTCATGCGGCGCACTACAAATCGAATAAGAACGTCTCACCTCTTCACCATTGATGTCGGTTCTGAGGGTGAGGTACTGACCAGGCTTGTATTGAAACTGATCTGTTTTATTATCAGGTACTTCGAAGGTAACTTCCACACAACTAGGTGTCAATTTCCGGAGTTGTGCTACTTTTAATGGGTGAAACTTAACTATACTCATACCTTACGAACAGTTGTTCGTAAAAATGGTTTAATATCTAATAAAAAAATTTTGCTGGTGCAGTTTTTGTATCAGAAAATAAATTTGTAGAACACCGCACATGGTTGTTTTGTAGTATATCATAGTCGATAACAAATTTTAAAGCTGGGTGTTAATAGTAAATCCTGAATTCAAGTCACAAATGCAACTTTTTTTGTTAAAAAATTAAAGTATTCTAAAGGAGATTTGCCATTTGGTTTTGGTTTGTCTTACACGACTTTTGAATATAGTCTTCCCAAATTGAGCTCATCAAAGATGAAAAGTAATGAGACAGTACAACTTTCTGTCACTGTCAAAAATACAGGTAAAGTGGCAGGGCAAGAAGTGGTACAAATGTACATAAGAGATATGGTCGCTCAAATCAGCCGACCTTTAAAAGAGCTTAAAGGATTCAAGAAAATAAATCTTCAGCCTGGAGAAAGCCGAGAAGTGACCTTCGATATTGATGTTGATTTGTTAAAATATTATACTGAAAATATGGAACATAGGGCAGATCCCGGAGAGTTTCATATCATGGTTGGTCCTAATTCAATGGATTTAAAATCAGAGATATTGATTATGGAGTAATGGTTTATTGGGTTTAAAAGACCTGATAGGCTACACCTACTTGAATATTGGTGAGGCGTGTCAAGATGTCTATGGGCTCTCCTATTAAATTTGTAAATTCAACATTCCAAAAATTCCTCAAACTCCCCGAATAATGAGCATGTAAAGTGAATTTTTTGAAAGGTTGGAGTCTAATTCCTAATACATAATTGGGATCAACAGAGTGCGACAGTTTGTTTTCTATTTCATTCCAGACATCATTGATTTCTCCTATTTCATTGAGTCTTATACCTATGCCTACACCACCATAAACTCCTATAAATGGTAGCAATTGAAATTGGCCTTGTGGTATAATATCTAAATAGGAGGTATTAATATTTGGAGATTCAAAAAACAGAGTTTCACTTTGTTTGTAGCCTTTTTGAGAATATTGAACATCTACAGCTACATATAATTTTTTATTGATAGGAAGTTCAGGACGAAGGGAAATAAAAAAATCCTTTTTTGAGGATATATCTAAAGCAAAACCAATATCTCCTGATAGAGTCATGTTTGAGATGTTCATGCCGCTCCCTATGTGTACTTTCAACTGAGCTGATAAAGAAGTGAAGGTAAATATCAACGCAATGATAAGAAATTGAATTTTAGTTTTCATGAAATTACATTTTTATAGAAAAACGGGTAATCCCATTAAAAATTATTCTAAAAATGTTAAAGTCAATTTATTTAACAATCTTTCAGTCCTCGTCATGCGCATTTTCGATCTCAATACTGATTTTTTCTATTCTTCTTTGGGTGACAGCAAGTATTTTGAATTTTAGAAATTCATGAACAATTTCTTCATCTTTTTCAGGAATATACTCCAATATTTCCAAAATTAATCCTGCTAAGGAGTCAGAATCGTTCCTAATATCTTCAAACGCACTGAGGCTAATTCCAGTCAATCTACAAACGTCATTGAGGAGGGTTTTACCATCAAAAATGAAATGAATATCAGATATTTTTGTATATTCTACCTCTTCTTCTTGATCAAATTCATCGTGTATTTCCCCTATCACTTCTTCTAAGATATCTTCAAGAGTAGCGAGACCTTGTACGCCTCCATACTCATCTACTACTATAGCCATGTGAGTCCTCTTGGATTGAAATTCTTTAAGTAATTCATCGATTTTTTTAGATTCTGGAACAAAAAGTATATTTTTTCTGATGAGTTTTTGCCAATTAAAATCATCAGTTTTGTCAGAATGCGCAATTAAATCTTTTACATACAATATGCCAATTATTACGTCTAATTCATCTTTATATACTGGCAATCTTGAATATCCTGAGTCTTTGACAATTTTCATAACCTCTTTGAACTGTGCTTGGACATCTAAGGCTACCATATCGAGTCTAGTTTTCATAATCTGTTTGGCTGATGTATCTCCAAAAGCGACTATCCCTTTTAGAATGCCAGCTTCCCTTTCGGCTGAATCTTTTTCAATGCCTACGGTGAGCTCTATAGCGGCGGCAAGGTCTTCTTTAGAAGAAGATTGTGAACTATTTTTTTTCAATTTTTTTTCAATAATTGTACTCCAACCCACTAGAATACTTGATATGGGAGATACCAGTTTTGAGAAAAAATTTAGTGGCGAGGCCATCAAATGAACTAGTTTTATTTTATTGACAGTGGCATAAATTTTGGGTATGGCTTCACCAAACAATACCAAAAGGAAAGTCACACCAATGACGGTGATAAAGAAATTTAGGGCGCGTGCAAAAGTGCTGCCAGATATATATCCTCCAAAAACATTGGTTTGAAACCAGTTACCGATTAATTCTAAATTTTCTATACCTATAAGCATTAAAAAAATACTATCCGCTACAAGTACTATGGCAATATTTATAAAATTATTAAGAATCAATATTGTAGCTAATAGGTTTTCGGGTGCAGACCTTAGTTGAATGGCTTTTTTGGCTGAGTCAGAATTGTCATCCTCCAGCTGTCTTATTTCACTTACTGAAAGAGAAAAGAAAGCTACTTCAGATCCAGAAACTAAAGCGGATAAAATGAGTAAAAAAATGAATAAAAGTAGATTGCCAGCTATGATATTAATGTCCCCATTTACAATTAAGGGGCCAATAAAACTAAGAAATTGGGCAGGTTCAGGGTCCAAAATTATGTTTTTAGTTAAAAAATATACACATCATGATTAATTCAATCAAAATGGTAAGTCGTCATTTTCATTAGACGGTGCATTTATTTCTTGTTTAATAGGGCCACTTCCTCTTTTTAGCATAGGGTCATCGTCAACACTTGGAAAATTAGAGGGCAAACTTCCTCCACTTTTTTCGCGTTTTTCTAAGGATTGGAGTACTGCACCAACTATTTCTGTGACATATCTATCATTACCATCTTTGTCTTGATATTTTCGATGAGTAATTTTTCCTTCTACATAAGCCATTGAGCCCTTTTTCAAATCTCTTTCTGCTTTTTCAGCAAGACCTCTCCACACAACAACATTATGCCATTCTGTTAAATTTTGCCATTGTTCGTTTTTGTCTTTATAGCTTTCATTTGTCGCCAAAGTAAAAGTACCTACTTTTATCCCGTTTTCTAAAGTTCTTATCTCGGGATCTTTACCTAAATTACCTACTAAAGTTACTTTATTAATCATGTCTAATTATTAAAAATTATTTCTTTTTAATTGCTTAATTTTTCATTTAAAGCGCAAATATATTCTATTTATCAGAATTATACATAAATTTTTTTACTTTTTTATATGAGAGGAGGCTTTATAAATTTTGAAATATAGTCATTTATTATTTTTGGAAATGCATATTTATACAATTCGGTGTATGGAACGACTTGACTAATTTGGTTTTTAATCTTGTCTTCAATGGTTATATCAATTTTGTAGAATTTGCCCATCACATTTCTATGAGTCAGTGTTTGTTTGAGTTCACAAGCTATTTGGGTTTTGATTATCTTATATTTTATGTTATTTAGGATTGTTTTTAATTTTTCTATGATTTCTTCAGGATGTAATTCTAAATTTTCTATTTTAGGAAATTGGTATAAATTGGGCCATATATTTTCGTCATCTCTTTTTACCAATATGGTAAATTTTTCATTGATTTCTATATGCAGAAAGCAGAAATGCAAATCTTTTTTTATTATTTTTTTGGCTTTGAAAGGGATTTTTTCGACAGTATTGTTTTTATACGCAATACATTTTTTTGAAAAAACACATGACGTACAATCAGGATTTTTGGGCGTACAGTGGGTAGAGCCAAAATCCATAAGGGCCTGATTAAATTCCGAGGGCATTGTGTTTTGTATAGCTAAATCAAGATTATGTTTGATTTCCTTAACCGTCAGAGTATTGTCAATGGGTTGGGTTATACCTAAATATCTTGATATGAGCCTCAATACATTGCCATCAATAACTGGAAAGGGCAGTTCGAATGCAAATGAAGCTATCGCAGCACTTGTGTAAGGCCCTACTCCTTTGAGCTTGATTATATCTTCGTGATGGTTTGGAAAAACTCCACTTAATTCATTAGAAACAAACCTGGCTGTAAAAAGCATGTTTTTAGCTCTATTGTAATAACCCAATCCTTCCCACAGTTTAAAAACGTCTTCGTCTTGTGCGGCTGCTAAATCGATTATGGTGGGGTATTTTTCAACAAATTTATTATAATAAGGCAAGCCTTGTCTTACCGTAGTTTGTTGTAAGATGATTTCCGATAGCCATATCTTGTAAGGATCCTTTGTATGCATCCAGGGCAAATCTCTTTTGTGTTTGGCCCACCAGCCCATCAAAACAGGTGTGAAGCCATTTAAATCACTCACATGTACTAATTTTAAAAATAAAAAACGTCTGCCCTAAAACTAGAGCAGACGAATCAAAACAAAACGAAAAACCAACTTTTCTAAACCTATTTAATTCCAAATCTTTATATGATTAAAACACTTTATTTAGTTTTATTGGCAAAACCAATGTTTTACCATCTCTATTTACTTTAATATCTATTTTGTCTCCTACTTTTGATAATTTCATATTTGACTCTATATCGTCATAATTTTCCACCATTTTTTCATTAATTGAAATGATCACATCACCTGGCAAAAGACCTCCAAGTTGGGCTGCGCTTCTAGGTTCTATTTCTTCTACATAAAATCCTTTGCTTCCCTTAAGCTTTAGCTCAAATTCTTCTATTAAATCTGGAGTAACATCATATCCTCCTACACCTAAATTGGTTCTTTCTATATTGCCACCAGTGTCTATGATATCTCGGACTACTTTTTTTACGATATTAGACGGTATTGCGAAAGAATATCCAGCAAAAACACCAGTCGGAGTAGCTATGGCAGTATTAATGCCGATGAGTTCTCCTGCAAGATTGACTAAGGCACCGCCACTATTTCCTGGATTGATAGCTGCATCTGTTTGAATAAATTCCTGAATCATTTTTTGATTTGATTGCAAGTCTAAATTTCTTCCTTTGGCACTTACTATACCAGCAGTTACCGTAGATGTCAAATAGCCAAATGGATTTCCAACAGCCAATACCCATTCTCCTACTTCCACTTTTTCTGAGTTACCCATTAGAATCGGTTGGAATTTTTCATTACCAACTATTTTAATTACTGCCAAATCTGTTGATTGATCCACGCCCACTTTTTGGGCTTGAAATTTTTTGCCTTCATGGTTAGTCACAGTGATTTTGTCGGCAAAACCTACGACATGATTGTTTGTAATAATATAACCATCTGCCGAATAGACAACTCCCGAGCCTGTACCGTTTTTGGGCCTTGAAAAATTGTTACCAAAAAAATCATCAAAACCAAATATATCAAAGAAAGGATCTCTTCCTCTTCTGTTTTCTCTGCGTTTTCTTATTTGTTCCTCGCTCTCCTCTGCAAAAATATGGACTACAGCACTTGTGGACTTCTTGGCACTTTCTACGAAATCATTAGTTGAGTTGAAATGGCTCGTTGAAGTATTACTTGTTAAGTAAGACGTGTCAATTTGTTTTTGGCTTGTGTTTGGCTCATTCTTTATAAAAAGTATAAAAGAAATAGCCACAACTGTTCCACCTATAATTCCCGATAAAAAATATTTTAATATAGATTGCATAAATGTTATAGCTGATTTTGAATGTCATAACGCCGATTGATGGATAAGGATTTTATTCCTAATACTTTTTAACACAAACTTAACAGCAAATAAATTTTTATAATCTTTTCACAACAGGACAAGTAAGTAAAATTATTCCTACAAAACATTTGCTCTTTAGACCAAAACATTTTAATGTAAGATATTAGAAATTAAGGTGTTTTAAATAAAGGGTTTCGTCAGTTTCAAAAATATTATTACTTTTGCGTTACTTTTATAATATATGTCGTCTTTAAAATTAAGATTCATTAAAAAATAGATTTTGATAATTAATCTACTAAACCCCATTATTGTTCAGCCTCACAGTACTAATATGTCTGATGAGGACTTAGTGCGTTCATATATTGATAGTCAAAATATCAATTATTTTAATGCGCTTTATGACAGATATTCAGATAAGATATTTGCAAAATGTTATAGTATGCTCAAGGAAGTAAATGCTTCTGAAGACGCAACTCAAGAGATTTTTATGAAAATTTTGGTATCATTATCAAAATTTAATTTTCAATCAAAGTTTTCTACATGGGTTTATTCAGTGACGTACAATTTTTGTATAGATGTAATAAGAAAAAATAGAAAAAATATATTAGAGTATCAAGAAAATTGGTCAGAAAAAGGAGTAATAGATTCAGAAATCAGTGACCATGAAATATTGGAAAAGAATGTGTCTCAATTATATGAAGTGATGGAAGTCATGCCGACAGACGATAAAATGGTATTATTGATGAAATATCATGATGATATGAGTATAAAAGAAATGAGTTTGATACTTAATAAATCAGAAAGTGCCATAAAAATGAAAATATTAAGAGCTAAAGAAAGATTTGTTAAAATTTTTGATGAAAAATATAAGTATCTTAATAATTAAAAAATATACTTTAATCACGTTACATTAAAAAACAATACTCTAAATCACTCAATAAATAATGCAATTCATTAAAAATGTAAACAGATGCAAAGTAGTTTTAAAGAATATATGGATAGGCTCATTCAACAGAGGCTTAAGAATGATACCAAAAATAATGTCAATCAAAATATTAAAACTTTTAGCTTGATAAGTAGCATGTTAGAGCTTTACAT
>CAZBCV010000092.1:0-11632 GCA_964490495.1 uncultured Aureispira sp.
ATTGTCTGTAAAATAAAGAGCATCATCCCCTTCAAAGCCAAGCTTTTCTAAGCCAATTTTCAAGGAATTTGATAATTTTTCAGTATTTTGCATGAGGAATTGATATTTTGTGCAAATTTATATTAATTTTTGCAATTTATGTATTTAAAATGGAAATTTTTTAATTTTTGTTGATATAAACCATTTTCCAAATAATTTTTTATCAATCAAATTTTATTACATTAAATTGATTATAAATAAACTATGATTGTATCCATCATTTCTTTCTTTCATAATTATAAAAACTAATCAATTCATATTGTAAATATTTATATATGAATAAATTTCCACATTAAAACAATGTTTATCGGGTCTCACTTATTATTCAAAAATATAATTTAAAATTAAAAAATACATATAATATTATTATAAATACGTTTGATAGCATTGGCGTAACATTATATATTTTCAGCATATTATAATCAATATATCAGGTGAGCCCAATTGAATAAAATCATATAAAAATAAATTTCAATATGAATACTTTGTGAAAAAAGAATACTTGAAAAAGAGGTTATCCACATAACGATTGATTTATCCACATGTTATTAACATTTTTTATGTGGACAGAGGAACTTTATATTTAAGAAAGTTGTCATACCTTTGTGACAATTCAAAAAAATAGATAGTAATTATAGAATATGGCAGACGCACCAGCGACATTAAAAGTAGTAGGCAATAAACTCTCGGCCAAGAGAGGTGAAAATGATTTGATATATGGCAGAGTGCAACCACAAGCCGTCAATTTGGAAGAGTCCGTATTGGGTGCTATCATGATAGATAAAGATGGATTTCCTTCCATCATTGAGATATTAAGGAAAGATAGCTTTTACTTAGAAAAACATCAAATTATCTTTGGGGTGATGTCCGATTTATTTGGCAAATCACAAGCAATTGACTTATTGACGGTGCATGAGTCCATTAAAAAACTTGGAAAACTAGAAGAAATAGGAGGCATAAGTTATCTCATAGACTTATCCAATAGAGTGGGTTCTGCGGCCAACATAGAGTTTCATGCCCGCATAATAGCTCAAAAATTTATACAAAGAGAACTCATTCGAGTCAGTACACAGATCATACACGACTCTTATGAAGACACCAAAGACGTTCTTGACCTATTGGACGAAGCCGAGCGTGGATTGTATGACATAACAGATCAAAACCTCAATACGGGATATGAATCAATGGCCACATTAGCCATCAAGGCCCAAAAACAAATAGAGGCAGCAGGACAGCAAGGTTCAGACATGACAGGTGTGACTACGGGATTTGTAGAATTGGATAAAATGACTAATGGTTGGCAATCTTCAGACCTTATCATTATGGCCGCTCGTCCGGGTATGGGTAAAACCGCCTTTACACTTTCTCTGACCAAAAATGCTGCGGAATCAGGCAAAGGTGTGGCCTTCTTCTCTTTGGAGATGGCCAATGTCCAATTGGTTCAACGTCTTATATCAATGGAGTCAGAAATCAATTCAAGCAAACTTAGAAATGGCCAACTAGAAGAATATGAATGGAAGAAGCTTCATGCCGCTGTAGAAAAACTATCGCAATTGCCTATATATATTGATGACACTCCGGGTATAAATATTTTTGAACTCCGTGCTAAATGTAGGCGATTAAAACAAAACCATAACATCTCAATGATAGTGATTGACTACTTGCAATTGATGGCAGGTGCGCCCAATGACAAACGAGGAAATAGGGAGCAAGAGATATCATCTATATCACGAGCACTCAAAGGATTGGCAAAAGAACTACATGTGCCAGTGATAGCATTATCTCAATTGTCGAGAGCCGTAGAGAGCAGAGGAGGTGAAAAACGCCCCATGTTATCGGATTTGAGGGAATCTGGAGCTATTGAGCAAGATGCGGATATTGTAACATTTATTTACCGTCCGGGCTATTATGGTACTGACGATTTAGATAGTGGTGTACCCAATGATTTATCCGAAATTATTATTGCAAAGCATCGTAATGGAGGTTTAGGAACGGTTAATTTAAGGTTTGTACCTCACTTTGTTAAATTTGAAGACCCTGGTGACGAAGGCTTTAGCGGTGGTTTAGATGATGTTTTTGATACAAATCCGTTTGCGTCAGGCATTATCACACGACCTTCAAAAATGAATGACGCTTTCGACGATCCAGCACCTATTCAAAACGATGTGGATGATATACCTTTCTAAAAAATTATAATGCGACTTAATAAATATTTAGCTCATTGTGGCATTTGTACCCGCAAAGAAGGTGAAACAATTATCAAAAAAGGTGGCGTCAAAGTCAATGACGAAATTGTTTTGCTGCCCCATCATGAAGTAGCAGAGACTGATACTGTCACCTATAAAGACAACATTGTAAAGCCCAAAGAAAACTATGAATACTATGTCATTAATAAGGCACAAAAAACTCTGGTCACCTCCACTGAAAAAAGTTATAAGCCTACAGTTATAGATTTGTTGGTTAAGACAACCAAGACGGCAGTACTACCTATCAATGAAGGGCCTAAAGATATATTTTGCGGCCTTTTAGTCATGACCTCAGACAAAGACTTGATCCGTCATTTAACATCTGATATACACAAGTTGAAATCTACTTACCAATGTGTATTGGACAAACCCTATGATGCTTCCATCTTTGAAAAAATAAAAAAAACTCTTCATAATAAAAACCCTAATGTAACACTTTTAGGTATAGGATTTCCTGATGAATCTGACAAACACATTGTGGGTATAGACATGATAGGTGGCAATGCACAAATCTGGCTAGACATTTTTGAGATTTATGAGTACAAAATACAAAAAATGGACTGTACTTTTTATGGTGGCCTCACCAAAAAAGATTTAAAACGTGATTGGTACCGAAAGCTAACAGACAAAGAAGTCGTATTTTTAAAGTATTTTTCTTCGTGATGAAGTCTTAATTTCTTAAAAAAATCCAAAATTTGTTTCCTTTTTAGTTAAACTAAAATTAAAAAGAGTTAGACACATTTTATATAATTAGAAAAGAAAATACATTTGGGGAAACAAAACAAAAAAAAATGAAATTATATCATTACTCCCTATTATTCATTATCCTTTATTCAAGTTGTACATATTATCCTTATGGAAAAATAGTGTCTGAATATGATAAATTTAAGAATGAACATCGCAAACATATTTCATTTGTGATCACAGGCAAAAGTACAACTTCCAATTATGGAAAACTACGGAGTAATATTGTTTTTAACGTGCGCTTTGATGAGTCCATTTCCACAGAGGGTGTAAGAAGTGTAACCATGGACATTGGCTCTGACCTGATGCCAGAAATGTATATAGATTCCACAATCTATTTTAAATCCAACATAGAGACCTTAGCAATAAATCTTGATGAACTGAAGGAATCTGCTTATATCAATAAAGTGGCTTCCTCCACTACGTCAACAAATACAACAACAGCAGTCAAAAATGAACCTGTAGCAGATAGTGATAAAAAGAAAGAAACAGTAGAAACTTCAACAAATGTAAATGTTACCAATACCCTAAACGAATATACCAGAAAAAAAGTAAATGTTCGTTGGAATATTAATGAACAGGTGATAAAATTTGTTACAAATAGTCAAACGTTCTCGATGGGAATTTATGTCAACAATCAACCTTATGAATTACAACTCACAACAGTACAAGTACAACAATTAAGGAATTTTTTTTATACAAAATTGCAGTGAAAATATATTTAGTGTAATTTTGCAGCATTATTTGATAAATGTAAAAAATATTGGTCCCATAGTTCAACGGATAGAATAGAAGTTTCCTAAACTTTTGATACAGGTTCGATTCCTGTTGGGGCCACTTTTTCAAGCTCTTAAATCTTTGGTTTAAGAGCTTTTTTTGTGTTCAAAAATCATTACTAAGATGGACTAAAGCAATATCTCCACTCATTTCTTAAAGGATTTTGAATATTCTTTATTCCCCACAGAAAAGCAAAATAATTGACAATTCTTAGATGGGTTTATTTGTAAAAAACTTTTCAATACTATAAATCACAACACTTTCAGGTCATCTTTTCGGGTATTGATTATTGTTTTGAAGATGAGCCTCAATGGGATCTATGAATTCTTAATCATAGACTATATATATTGGGTATGTCCAAAAAACTAGAACAAAGTAAAACCATACATTTGTCTAAGTTTAGATACAAATTAAAAATAAGACAAAAAACTTAATTTTTTTTTAAGATTTTTTTTTGATTGAAAATAAAGTAGAAATATCTAATAAGAAATATCTTAAATATACCTAAATTTCATAATGTGAAAAACATATTATAAATAGATTTAATGAAAAAAATAGTTTGGTCTGAAATTTGGAACTATACCTTTGGAATGAATTCCGAAAAAGAACCGAGGAGAAATCCAATGGGGAATTTTAGGTTGAGTTCCAATAACCATTTTTTACACATTACACATCAAAAGTACCTTAAATGAAGGCGTTTTTGATGATTATTAAAAATTTTAGCAATTACGAATTTTACAAAAAACATCAGTCGATGAAGAACCCATTATTTACACACATTTCCGAAAGGTCTTATCGAGACTTTTTGAAGAAAACACTGAGCATATTTATATTTGCTTTGAGTTTAGTTACCACAACCTTGGGTCAGACGCCCACATCACCTGCGAAAACAGAATGTGAATGTCTGAACAATGCATCCAATGCTACCGACGGTCAGTATTTGGACTTTTTTACTTTCAATAGTAATCCTGGCGAAGATTGGAGAATAATGAGTCCCATAGGAGGATTTTATCATCCTGCTTCATTACCACCTCCAGCCACACCTATTCTTTATTTACCTAATACAAGAATTCCAGAGGTTTCTCCAGGAGTTTATCGTATTGAAGGCAAACGAGTTTCTGGACAAGGATGGACTGTGGATATCCTCAATGCTGGTTCTGGTCAAAGGCAAACTGTAGCTTCCTTACAAAATTGTAGATATCCATCACATTCAGTATCGAGTGCTATGCCGGCAGTAAGTATTTCTGGTAGTCTATTTGTCTGTCCTAATGGAACAGGAGCAGTTTACCAACTTTTACCTGCGCCACCGAATACTACTTACTCAAACTTGTCATGGAGCTTAGCCAACGGTGGAACAATAATAAGTGCCACTAATACTCCATCAATAACTGTAGATTGGGGTCCTACTCCAGGAACTTACTCTATGGGCACAAGTGGAATAGCGGCAAATTATGCAGGACAGCCAAGAGGATGTAACTTTAGTGTGACACAATCTGTCAATGTGGTTGAATCTTCACCATTTGTAAGTATTAGAGGTGATTTTGGTAATTGTCAAGGATCTACCAAAACATATTCGATTAATGCAACTGCTACACAATTACAAAATGTTGTGTGGACATTAATTCCCATCAATCCAAGTGGTGCATCCATTCCACTCACTCAAGGGTCAATAAATACTAAAGAAATATCTTGGCCTACCGTAGGTACATATACATTAAGTGTAACTGGTAGATTTAGAATTAATTCTAGTACGCCTTTCTGTGATTTCAGCACATCACAACAAATTATTGTGGTAAATGAACCACAACCGCGTGCCCTTGCATGTACTAATGAGGTCAATATATCTATGAATCCTTCATGTGAATTGACATTTAGTCCTGACCAATTTTTGGAAGGTGCACCCTATCCATTAACGTCCTATGATGTGATGATAACTGACCCTGAGACTGGCTTAACCATACCTAATGGCACACTTGGTTTCAATTATGTAGGAAAAAGATTGCAAGTCAAAGTCATTCATGAGTGTACAGGCAACTCTTGTTGGGGCTATGCCTTTATAGAAGATAAAGCTATTCCTGAATTAGCTTGTCCAGATGACACAACGATTGAATGCACACAATTAGATAATTTCTTAGTCACTGGTTTCCCAACTTTTGAATCTTGGGTCACAGTAACTCCATCATCCACATTACCAAATACATGGATATTGACAGGTTTTGATAGATGCAGTGATGTCACCTTGACTTACTCAGATGAAGCAGAAACAGATTTATGTACAGGTCCATATAGTTCTATCATCACAAGAACATGGGTAGCAACAGATGGTTCAGGTAACACTTCTGATTGTTCGCACATAATTTCGGTATTAAGAGCTGATATAGATGACGTGATTTTCCCACCTCATTGGGATGATGTAGCCGGACCTAATCCATCGCTTGAAGCTTGTGGTGATTGGCAAGTATTACCAGCTGATCATCAGTTTGCGGGTAATCCACACCCTGATTATACGGGATATCCATTTGGCACCTTATGCCTCAAGGCCTCTGTGTCATTTACGGATAGAAAACTTCCTTTGTGCGATGGGAATCCTAATACTTACAAATTGATAAGGAGATGGGTAGTTTTAGATCACTGCACAAGTATGAAAAGAGAAGAAAATCAATTGATAGCCGTTATGGATACTGAAGGGCCTGCATTGACATGTCCAGAAGACAGGGTAATCAATGGTGTGAGTGTAGCTGCAGTGATTACTACCGAACCTTACAAATGTTCAGCAACTTGGGCTGTAGTTCCTCCTATTGCTATTTCAGATTGCTCAAATGTCACATGGGATGTAGAGTTCCTTTTGGCTGATAATAATGGGAATCCTCCCGTTAATGGAGTTTATACTAAATTAGATGGTAATGTGAGAGTAGTAGGTAGTAGACCTGCCTTTGCGAGCACAGTGAGTCAAACGGCCAGACCTTATACTATTCAAAATCTGCCTTTAGGTCGTACATGGTTAAGATATACGGTGATCGATCAATGTGGCAATTTTACATATTGTTTTACAGAAGTTGATGTTGCAGACAATATCCCACCGACACCAGTTTGTGACCAAAATAGTATTGTAGCTATTGGGAATGGTGGAGAAGCATTTGCTGGACCATTGACTTTTGATGACAAGAGCCATGACAATTGTACGCTCACATGTATGAAAGTAAGAAGAATGGACCAAGGTGCTGCTGTATTTACTAAAGCAAATTGGGATGCACTTACATGTAATAATAGAGTTAGATTCACATGTGCAGATGTAGGAAGAACAGTGATGGTAGAATTATATGTTCAAGATGCGGCAGGGCATTGGAATACTTGTATGGTCAATGCTAGAGTACAAGACAACTTGCCCCCTACAATCACAGCGCCACCAGCAGCCACAGCCAACTGTTATGAAGACTTAACGAGTTTGACAAGATTTGGTGCTCCAGTGCCTTTTGATAATTGTACATTGTCGCCAGGATCAGTGATAGAAAAAGTAGATCGCAACCTCAATGACTGCGGCTTAGGAACAATAACACGAACATTTACGGTTACAGATGCAGGAGGAAATAGCCGCACTGCTACTCAAGTCATCACAGTAGGAAATAACCGTAGATTTAATGGAAATACAGATATTAGATGGCCACAAGATGTGACTTTGAATAATGTGTGTTTAGCCAACATCGCACCAGATAATTTACCAACAGGAAGACAAAGACCTGATCCATTCAGAAATCTTGAATGTTCAGAAGTATTGATGTCATATGAAGATGTAGTCTTTAATTTTGGTGAAGACAACGTGTGCACAAAAGTATTAAGAACATGGACAGTAAAAGATTGGTGTCAAGGTAATGCTCAAACGAATGATGGTGTATGGCAAAGAACACAATTAATTATGATAAATAATACCTCTGCACCTACAATATTGTCCGGTTGTGCTCCTTCAAATTTAATGATAACACAACTTGATGAATGTAGAGCCAATGTGAGAGTTACCGCAGCAGCTAATGACGATTGCACACCTGATAATCTTTTAATTTGGTCATATTCTATCTCTGAAGTACAGGGTAATAATAAAACACCTATTGTAACTAATATTTCGGGCAACACAGTGAACAGAGATTTTAGATTTGGTACATACGAAATAGTTTGGAGTGTAAAAGATCAATGTGATAATGTGCGCACATGTACGAATACATTTACATTGACAGATACTAAAAAACCAACTCCAGCTTGTATTACAGAATTAGTCACTGTGATTATGCCTACTTCGGGTGATGTAGCTATTTGGGCATCTGATTTCGATAAGGGATCTTATGATAATTGTTCGACCAGTAGTCAATTAACAGCATCATTTTCGGCCACCAACAGGATGGATATATCACGATCATTCACATGTGAAGATTTAGAGGGCGAGGCTTTCAAAGATTTTAGTTTAGATGTTTATATAATTGATGCTGCTGGCAACTCAGATTTCTGCACAGTAAATCTCAGAGTTCAAGACAATAACAATTCATGTGGTAATAATTTCGATGATGATGATACACAAACACTCACATTGAGAGGATCTGTATATAGCGAACAAGATGACATGGTAGAAGGTGTTGATATTCAAATAATGGCTGAAATGCCTGAATATCCTAGAAATATTATGACTCAAAATGATGGCGCCTTTATGTTTGATGCATTAGATAAAGAAGTTGACTATACGTTGACACCTAACAAAACAGATGATATTCTTAATGGTGTTTCCACTTTAGACCTTGTCATGATTCAAAGACACATTTTGGGCATTCAGGAGTTGGATTCACCCTACAAAATAATAGCGGCAGATGTCAACAACTCTCAAAGAGTTACAGCAGCAGATTTGGGGGATTTAAGAAAAGTCATCCTTGGCGTTAACAATCAATTCCCTAATAACAAAAGTTGGAGATTTGTGGATGCTCAACACACTTTTACAAATAACACTCATCCATTTCCATATGCTGAAGAAATATTTATGGAAAATGTTAAAAAAGATTATTTTGGTTTGGACTTCATAGCTGTTAAAATAGGAGACGTGAATGCCACTGCTAAAATGAACAACTTAAACAACCGCCCCATTGAACCAAGAAGTATTCAAACTTTGAATATCAACACTATTTCTGCTGGCAAAGGTAGTTTGGTAGATGTAAAATTGAAAGCTGACAACTTAGATAATTTTGTAGGAATGCAAATGACATTACAGTTTGATGCTAACAAAGTGAGCTTAGAAAATATTTTTTCTGAAGAATTGACAGTCAATAATGAAAACTTTGGTTTCACTCAACTTTCTGAGGGCAAAATCAATATAAGTTGGAACAATTCGACTCCAGTTAAAGTAAAAGATAATATCTTGACATTGACATTCAAAGTTTTAGAAGAAATTCATAACGATCCAATAATAGATATTGCTCCAGACGGCGTAACACCAGAGATTTATTCATTGGAAGGTGATATAAGAGTACAAAATGTTAGAGTAAAGTCAGATACAAAATCTATTTCCAATAGTGGCAAATTTGAAGTTTATCAAAATATACCTAACCCATTTAATACTTTGACAACCATTGGATTCAATCTTCCAGAAGCCTCTAATGTGTCGCTCAAAGTAGTGGATGCCACAGGTAAATTGGTTTATCACACTCAAAGCAACTTTGGCAAAGGATACAATGCTTTTGAATTAGATGCTCAATCGCTCAATCTATCAGGTGTGCTTTACTACCAGATAGATACTGAGAAGCATTCTGAAACTCGCAAAATGATTATCATTAAATAATAACAACCTAATACATAAAGAGTACTCTTGCCACAAAGACGAAAACCAGCAAGAGTACTCTTTTTTAAAACACACACAATTAAATAATAACATTAAATTTTCATACAATGAAAGGACCCAATTTTACATTTAAACATTTCCCAAATACCTTAGGAGGTCTTTTAGCGAAAACAAGGGCATTCTCAATTGTAATAACCTTAACTCTACTCTGTGTATATTCATTTGCACAAACAGCACCTGATTGTAATACTATTATGTCTTGTAATCGTCAGGTCAATATTTCACTTAATACAGACTGTGAACAAGTTTTAGGAGCAGATATGATATTGGAAGCTCCAACATATGGAGATGAATATTATGACATCGAAGCTAAAATGCCTAATGGTCAAAATATCCAACAAATTACTGTAGGTACTTTCAGGGGAAATCCAGTTAGAACAGTAAGACTTAATTCAAACCATGTAGGTATGAATCTCGAAATCAAAGTGACGCTTAGAGGTTGTGGCAATTCTTGTTGGGGCTATGGTCGTGTAGAAGACAAACTTCCACCTGTCATATCTAATTGCCCATGTGAGCAAAGAATTACTTCATTTTCGGGTAATATTTTACAATCTTCGCCTACTTACAATAGACCTAATGCTTGTCCCGTCACCACTTCAGTCAACGGAGTGAGTTATGCGACTCATAGCTTTGCTTTGACTGCAGCAGGTACAATCAATTTGAGCACTGCAAGTACGGGTGTAAGATTTTCATTGTATTCTGGTGCTTTTAATCCAGCTATGCCTTGTAACAATATAGTAGCCACTAATGTGAATACTTTACAAATGCCTAATGGTGTTGTAGGTACTAATTATACTTTAGTTGTCAGTAGCGCAAACACTGGTGTAGCGCCTGGCTCAATAGGCTTAGAATATAACGTATTTATAGAAAATACAGGTGGGAACGTCATGAACTCAACCACTTCTTCTATATGTATAAGAGCATGCAATACAGAGACAGCCTTACTTAATCAAACAGCTATTAACGCTACTAATAGACCTACATTTGTTGATGCTTGCCAAGGTGGATTAACATATGCCAAAAGAGATATAGTAGATGATATGGGTTGTGGCACACCCTATACAAAAATTATCAGAAGAATTTGGACTGCTACCGATGCAAGTGGTAATGTTTCAGCAGAAAAAACACAATATTTTTATATATCAAGACCTTCATTAGATGATATAATGTGTCCTTCAAATTGGTCCGTAACTTGCGGAACTAACTTTGCAAAATTGCCAAATGGTGCACCTACACCAGCAGTGAGTGGTTCGCCTTCGATGACGAACTGTTCAAACATTCAAATGTTTTATGAGGATTTGAAATTTGATGTATGCGGTGCAGGTCTTAAGGTCAATAGAAGATGGACAATAATTGATTGGTGTACAGCGGAAGAAAAATTGTGTAGTCAGGAACTAAGAGTTTATGATGATGTTAGGCCAGTGATATCTTGTCCTGCTGATATAACCACAGCACAGCCCATTGATGGCGTCTTCCCTTCTGCTGTTATTCCAGCTAGCGCATCTACTTGTACAGGTAGTTGGTCCGTAGTACCTCCAATAGCCATAAGTGATTGTTCATTTATAACTTATGATGTCTTTATAAAACTAGCTGATGAAAATGGAGGAGCGCCTCCAGCTGATGTACCTTTTGTAAAAATAGATGGCCCAACGAGAGTAGTAGGAACAAGCCCAACACTTGCTGCTACAATACCTCAAAGTGATAGATCATTTACCATCACAGGTCTTCCATTGGGTCGAACATGGATCAAATATATTGTGACAGATGCTTGCGGAAATTCTCAAGATTGCTTTACAGAAATAGATGTTATAGATAATACCCCACCCACTGCTATATGCGAAGACCAAACTGTAGTTTCATTAGACGATCAAGGACAAGGCAAGTTATTCGCCTTCACCTTAGACAACCACTCGAATGACAACTGTAGCGAAATAGTAAAATACGAAGTGAGACG